>JAYELL010000058.1:0-3398 GCA_034717495.1 Chloroflexota bacterium
GCGAGGCTCAGGATGTCATTTGACCCGTAACTTGGCCATGTGCGTAACATGAGATTATTATGGATGCATTGGCAACCTGGGTAACTGTTTTGACGCCCTTTCCCAACTACTTCGATAATACAAGCTCGTCTTCTTCGCCCAGAGGCCAGGGGGCATCCAACCAGGCCTCATACAGGGCCTTTTGTTCGGGGCTCGCATCGTCGATCGGATGGATGTCAGCCTTGTTGTACGGCCGCTGGCCAAGTGTTATCTCTACCTGGCGAAGTTCGTCCCGGCGAAACAGGGTCAATGTCACCCGCTCGCCCGGGCTTCGCTCGGCAAGCCGGTCGCCGATGGTATCTTTGCCCACCCGGTAACCATCGAGCGCTATCAACTCGTCTCCGGCCGAAATGTCGCTGTGATAGGCTGGCCCATCGGCAAATACCGTCTGCACGATACTGCGCTCGCGGTCCTTTCGCAGGCGAATGCCCAGACCTGCAGCGCGGTCCCCAAATTCGTCGCCCTTCCATCCATAGCTTAGCTCAAGGCCCGCTTTTTCCAGGCATTGCTCAAAAGGCAACTCCGCCACACCGCGGACATGGTCCTCAAAGAAAGTTTCCAGGGACCCGCCCGCTACCTTCTCGCAAACCGCCTGGAATTGCTCGTCCGGAATACCCGCTCCACGCAGGGTGAAGTCCCGATACATGGCAACCATGACGTCATCGAGGGACCGCCGATTCCCGGTACGATCCCGAATCTGCAGATCCAGCATCAGCGCAATCAGACTGCCCTTGAGATAGTAGGAAACAGAGGTGTTCTGGGTATTCTCATCTGGGCGGTAGAACTTGATCCAGGTGTCAAAGCTAGCGGCCTCAGCGCTCTGAAAGTGGCGTCCGGGAGTCTGTAACAGGCGCAGGTTGCGCTCACCGTAAACGTTGAGCATGCGCTCGGGCGGGACAAGCCCTGCTCTTCGCAGCAAAACCACCTCGTAATAGGTTGTAAAACCCTCCATCACCCAGAGCAGCCTGGTATAGGTCTCCCAGCGGTATTCGAAATTACTGAAGGAGGCCGGTTCGATGCGCTTGACGTTCCAGGCGTGAAAGAATTCGTGGGCCAGCAGAGCCAGGGTGCGTTCATATTCCTCAGGCTTTGCAAAACTCCAACGACTAACCGCGTTGGTCGACGAGTTGCGGTGTTCAAGACCACCTCGTCGTCGCTCCGTCAGGTGCAGGATAAAAAGATACCTGTCGTAGGGCAACTCACCAAAGATATCCCGGGCGGTCCGAACAATCGCCTCGGTGTCGACCTGAAGCTGTTCCATGTCCTCATTGCCGTGTCCCCAGATGGCGATTTGATGCGGCTTTCCATCAACCTCGAAGCTCAGCAAGCGGTGATTGCCGATCTCCACCGGGCAATCGATCAAGTGATCATAATCGTCAGCACAGTAGTGGTCGCCGGCGATTGCCGGGCTGCTGATGTGGCGCGATCCGTTGCCGGCGCCATTGCCGCCACCCGATGTCGCGGCAGCTTCAGGCAGTCCCGTGGAAACAATCCAATCGGCAAAAGGGGGTGTGACTGAAAGGGCCACAGGCTGGTGTCGATAGCCATCCAGATACATGAAAAGAGTAGCGCCGTTGAAATAACCATGGCTGGTATCCAGGTGACTGGTTCGCACACTCAGTTCATTGGCATAGACCAGGTAACGGATTACAGCCCCGAGTTTGCCCGGATTGGTCACGCGCCAGGTGTTCTTGTTGACCTTCTGCCAATCCAGGGATTCGCCGCACTCCGGACAAAAGGCCTCGAACTCCTGGACATGCCTGGAAAACTCCCTGATCAGGTAGGATCCGGGCGTCCAGGAGGGCATTACAAAATCAAACTCGGCTTGTTCCGGATCGTTGACCTGGACCTCGACATGGAAAAGGTGGGTCTCCGGTCTGGGCATTGACACAGCATACTGTATGGTCGTCATGATGATCACCGCGGCTGAAAAACGCAACTATTGAACAAGTCAGATGATGCACAAGGTAAGTTCGATTATACGACTGGCTGGACAGGTCGTCAATCTGACCCCGAGGTTGAAAATACGTTGACGATAAATTGCCATTATGTTACAATTCGCCCATGGAGAGGCGGTTACTGGTGATCGGGGCGGGAGCAATTGGTACCCTGCTGACAGCGCAGATGGCGCATTCGGGTTTTCCAGTCACTCTCGTGGGCCGGCCGGAAACGGCGCCCATTGTGCGCGAACGAGGCCTCCGGATATCAGGGACCGGCGGCGAGGTCGTCGCTCAGCAGATTGATGTCGTTGCATCGATTGCCGATGCCTTTTCAGGCGATGCGTCCTATCAGCTGGCGATTCTGTCCGTCAAAAGCTATGACACCGCCCAGGCAGCACAGGAGTTGATGGCTGCGGCCCGGGTCCCGCCACCCATTCTGAGCATGCAAAATGGTGTTGGCAACGAGGAAACCCTGGCCAGGGTGCTGGGCCAGGATCGAGTGTTGGCCGGTGTCATAACGACACCGGTAACTCAGAGGGCGCCAGGCCATGTCGTTCTGGCCCGTTCTACCAAAAGGATTGGCCTGGCTGGCCTGGTCAAACGTCCGTCTGGTAACCCGGTCTCGTTGCCAGCTCTCGCAGAGCTATTCGCCTCAGCAGGCTTCCAGGTACAGGTCTTTCCTGATTGGCGCGGCCTTAAGTGGACCAAACTGCTGATGAACATGCTCTGTAACGCCTCCTGTGCGCTGACAGGCTGGTCACCCCAGAGAGTTTGGAGCGATGCCGGTCTGGTTGACCTGGAGATCGCTGCCTGGCGGGAGGCGATGACAATTATGGATCGTCTTGGAATCGCGATCGTCAGCCTGGGTGGATACCCGCTGGACCGTTTTGAGTGGGCTTTGCGCGGGCTGCCGGCCACCCTGCTTCGACCTGCGTTAGCGCAGTTCATCGTCAGAGGCCGGGGCGACAAAATGCCATCCCTCTATCTGGATCTTGAGCGAGGCAAGGATCGCTCGGAAGTCCACTGGCTGAACGGTGCGGTGGTCACCGCTGGCAAGGCAGAAAATCTGAGAACGCCGGCCAACAGCGTATTGGTTGAAGCGCTTGGTTCCGTCGTAAGTGGACATGAACCATGGTCGACTTATTTCGACCGGCCGGAAGTTCTCCTGGAAAAATGGAGGCTGAATAACTGACTGGAGTTACGCAGTTCTACCGACCACCGACCGAGGACCGCCGACCGCTGGCTGCCGTCTGTCGTCCGCGGTCTGCCGTCTCATATCACGCAGGCTGTTGCCCAACGAATTTTTTCGATGGCTGATGTACCGCAGATGACGCTGATGAACGCGGATCAACCAAGAAATAATCAGAAAAGATCAGCGTGAATCTGCGCCGAAGGTCTGCGTAATCAGCGTTCCTCTGC
>JAYELL010000058.1:3498-36750 GCA_034717495.1 Chloroflexota bacterium
ATCAGAAAAGATCAGCGTGAATCTGCGCCGAAGGTCTGCGTAATCAGCGTTCCTCTGCCCTGTCCAGGTTGGGAATCGGGAAAAAATCTGTCTCACTTGTCATTGGGCTGAGTTGAGAGGCTGGAATCGCAGCGAGATCAGGGAGCAAAGGCAAGTATCAGGATAAGCCCGGCGGCGCCAACAGCTGCAAATTCAAGAGCAACTCGACGATCGAGGCGCTCAAGCAATGTCTGCCAGGAGAGGCCAACCAACAGATAGAACAACAGAAGAAGCAAGAGACCGGCGCTCAGCGTACTCAGATTGGTGTGAACGAGGGCCCAGGTGACCTGCGCCACAACTACGCCAACGATTGAAGCGTACAGGCTAACCCAGGCAACCCGGCTCTCGGTGCCACGGAGGATCTCCAGGGCAAGCAGGGTGGCGATCAGGCCCAATGTCAGGCTTCGGCCGAAGGCGCGCCAGGTATCTGGAATAAGTAGAAAAGCCAGCAGCGCGACCGCATAACAGGTCAGGTTAAGCACGATTCGTGCCCGTCGGTAGCCGGTTGCATGAGGATCCAGGCTATAGTAAATGGCGACCAGGACCCCGCTCAGGAGAACGGCGAGGGTCAGCAGACCGACGATCCAGTAAAGCAGGGAAGGCATCGTGGGCAGCAACATGGCGCCGATCACGGTTACGGCGATCGGCAAGGCCCAGAAACGGCCCGTTCGTCCTATCTTGCCCTGACGGACAAGGGGGTGAGCGTTTACCACAGCTTGAGCACCGGTGCCAGCCAGCAGCGCAAGCAGCAGGGGCGTGAGGATTTTCAGGTCGACGGGCAACGCCAGCGTAGTGGCGCCCAACATCACTTCAGAATCCCGGCCAGGCAAGGAGAAGAGAGCACTTGCTGCCAGGGTAATGACCACACCCCAGACAGCTATGCTGATTCGGTCACGAAAATCACTGTCCACAGATCAGATTGTACCGCGCCGATAGAGGCTTGTCAAAGCGCTTCCGTGATGGAACGGGGGCTCAGCGCTTCTCAGCATTAACAACTCGATATACAATAAGGGCATGGTCGGTTCTCACGGTCCGATCCCTGCCAATTTCAAGCCAGGCTGCTCGGCAGCCAGATTTGAAGGAGACGCCGATGGAAATCATCAACCTCGACATTGCAGTCGGCGAAATCGCCGGAGAGTCCTATCCGGTGAGTGCCTACTATCCACCCCTGGGCACAGAAACTGAACACCGAACAATCGACACCGACAGCGAGCTCCTGGCCAGCTCGCTGCAATGGGCCAACGAGTCTTCCTCCGTCCGGCGAAGCAGCATTGAAGCAGCGGAGACCCTGGGCAGTGCCCTCTATGACACACTTTTTGGGGGAAAACTGGGGATTTTCCTGGATAAGGTCCTGCAATACTCAGAAACGCAGGAGACAGGTGTGCGGCTTCGCCTGAGCAGCGGTGATCCGTCGATCGTATCATTGCCGTGGGAGTTTCTCTTTCACCCACAGACAGGGCGGCTATTCGCCACCGACCAGACATCGATGTTGACACGCTATCTCAGCCACTATGCAACCTTTGGCCGAACTCGCAGCCTTGCAGCCGAGCTTCCCCTGCGTATGCTGATGGTTGTTCCCGCTGTACCAGACCTGGACACCACAGCAGAGATCGAACGCGTTCGTTTGGCGATCGAGCCGGAAGAGGATTCGCAGCCAACGATACTGATGACCGTCCTTGGCGGCCCGGATGAAATCGTCCCGCTTCCCCGTTTACTGGATACGTTGCAGAATGACGAGCAAGGATTCGACATTCTGCATTTCGTGGGCCACGGTGTTTCCAGAGGAAGCCGGGCATTCGTCCGCTTCAACGCCGCTGCGGGCGGCGAAACCTGGCTCGACAGCGGCGTTTTCGCCCGCTCGTTGAAGCCCTATGCCCTGAACCAGTTGCGTTTGGCCGTTCTGAACACCTGTGAAAGTGGCGCCAGGTCGGCGACCGTCCGAGGAGTGACATCGTTGGCTGGTTTGGCCCCTGACCTGATCAGGAATGGTTTTGCCGCCGTGATCGGAATGCAATATAGTGTGTTGGATAGCGCCTCGCTGGAATTCTCCCAGGCCTTCTATCGAGCCCTGACCTGCTGCGACACCACCGGGCAAGTAGATGCGGCTATCACAGATGCGCGCGGCAGGTTGGCAACCAGGTTTCAGGGACACCGCAGCTTTGCTACACCTGTACTCTTTCTCCACACTGAAGATGGCCATATCTTTGAGTTTCCCTCGCGGGACTCGGAGGAAACGCCCCGGGATGAGGATGCTTCATCATCGGATCCCCATTTGGGCTTCGCGCGGCGGTTGGACGAAAAATCAGAGCAGGATAGCCTCGATGAACGAGCTGAATTGAACACCGAGATGGCATCTCTCAAGGCCAAACTGCGGTACCTGCGATCCAGGCGGACGCGGTATGGTGTACGCAACCGTCTTGACCTGTTCAGCGAAATCGTCAGGACCGAGGAGCGTATCGAAGCAATCGAACGACGCCTCACCACCACTCGCGTCCCCTAGTGCACGCGGGCGTAACTACTCCAATGGTTGTCGCTTGGCGTCATTCCCGCAGTCATCCTCGTGGGCGCGGGGAACGCGGGAATCCAGCTTGTGAGCAGTATTAGGCTTAATCACCAAAGAAGGATGGGCCGTAGAGCAAGAGGGTGAGCAACGAATCAGTCAAGGCAAAGGTAAAAACAGCGCGGAGCAGATAGGGTCGGGAACTTCGCCGGATGTATATCCACGTAGCCAATCCCGCCACTGCAGCAACCAGCAAGAACATGAGCAGCCACCAGATCCCCTGCAACGATTCCGGCACGCTCTGGTAGAAAGGTGGCCTGGTAACAACAGCCGCCAGAATGAAGATTTTCGTGCCAAGATAGAGCACGATGGAAATCGCCAGAGTTAGCTTAGCCGCCCAACTTGTCTTGATCGAGTCGTCGTTACCCGTGAAATAGAAGACGCCACACACAATGATTAGCGGAAGCAAGATGATTGCGATCAGGGGAAGCAAGCTGATTCCTGAAGCCATGCCCCACATGGCGTCCATCGCATCGAGAGCCGTATCGTTTGACGTGCGCAGAGCCAAGAGCTCACGGGCTTCCTCCCGGGTTGACGCATAGTACACCGAATACTGTCCCAGATTCTCCAGATCCACCCACGCCAGATGGTATTCTCCATCATCGCTCATGAACCCCTGCATCTGCTGCGAGTAATGCCGGGTCCGTGCCGGTTGTTGGTAGGCAACAAACTGACCATCCTGAAAAATCAGCAACACTGTCTGGGGCCGGGGATCAAAACGAAAATCGAACATCATGTCCGCCACTACCATGGCAAACTCTGCGCCCGGGCTGGCAACAGCCGATGGATTCTCCAGGAAAGTGGTCCCCAGCGTGGATTCGCCAGGATAGGCCATTTCGGTCAATGGGGGAAACTCTGTCGTTTCCCGGTAGGCTGGGGCCGCTTCCGAGGAAACCAGGAGAGGCTCAGGCACCCTCAAACCCGGCTCACCCCTGGGAAAGGCAACGTAAAATGTTTCAGCCGTGCCCTGTTCCAGCCCGGACCGATGTTCCTGGGACCAAAGGATGTAGACATGGGACGGGTCCACCGCCATAGTTGGCGGGAAAGTCACATCGGAGATCGCGATTCGAAGATCGCCAACCCGCACAGGCTCACTGCTCGTCCTGGCGCCCGGCGCAACGCTGGCATACAGAAGATCGTAGGTGGTCGGGGTCACGCCTGTGATCCAGGCAGCATGGAAAACACCCTTTTCGTCCACCGCCCCGGTCGGTTGCTCCCCGTCGGGCCCGATCAACTGAGGAAAACCATCGAACGAGCCATCAGGCAACAGGCGCTGATAGTAGACCCCCTTTCCAGGCCCTTCGACGACATCCCATACCAGATGCATGGTGTTATCGGGGGCTTTCGACACCGAGAGTACCGCGCTCTTTTGCTCCGGCATCGTCAGGCGCTGCGGTCCCTCCACTATCTGCCCATCCCTGCCGAGTTGGAAATAGTAGACGCCGTCCGAATCTCCTGACTGGAGGCGGGTCACCGCGAAGCTGTGAAGAACATCCCCGGCAACGATTTGGAGTCGTCGGGGAAACAGCGTCGAGATTGGCACCACAGTCTTCGAAATGACGGTCCCATCTGCCGCGAGATGGGACACCGCCAGGCGATTGCCCTCCTCCTGGCGCTCGGCCCACATAATGTAGGTACCTTGATCGTCACCATCAATGCCGACAGCTTGCCGGATGGAGGCAGTACCAATGCGGTTGCCCCGGCTCCAATCGTCATTCAGCTTGAAGGTGCGTTCCCGCTCCAGATTGCACCCGGCGAGGACAGCTGTGATGATGATCAGCAGCATTGCCAGACTGGTCATTCTTCGCGAGTTAATTGAAATCAAAAAGCTCTCCCTCAGTTGTTGGCAGGGTATATGGCGGCGGCTCCGAGGCACCAAGGCGCTGCGCGACGGCCCACGCCAGGACATTCTGGTCGCGCCATGGGTGCTCCACGTTGCCGAAACACATTGACCGTTCGTGTCCCTTGCCGGCGACAATGACCGTATCTCCTGCCGTCGCCTCCCGAACAGCCCACCAAATCGCGCGGATCCGGTCAGGAATCCGGAAGAAGTCGCGCCCTTCCACACCACCACCCTGCAAGGCCCCTTCGGCCATTTGCTCCAGGATCATCTCCAGCGATTCGCTGCGAGGATCCTCAGCCGTGAGCAAGGTGATATCGGCCAGCTGGACGGCGGTCCGGGGCATCAGCCAGCGTTTCTCCACATCACGCAAACCGGCGCTGCCGAATACAACGATAACGCGTCCCGGGGTCATCGTTCTCGCGGCCCGCAGCGCTCTCTCCAGGGAAACAGGCGTATGGGCGAAATCGACAATGACGAGAAAATCCTGGCCGCGATCGATTCTTTCCATGCGGCCATCAATGCCCGGCACCGTTTCCAGGCCGTCAAGAAGCTGATCCAGGGGCAAGCCCAGGCCCAATCCCGCGCCAAGCGCGGCAAGACTATTATACACGTTAAACCGTCCAGCCAGCGGCACACGAACTGACGCTCTGTCACCAGGCCCGCGAACCGAAAAGACCAGGCTTCCACCATCTGTGCTGATGTCTTCAGCCCGCAGATCGACCTGTTTCTCCTCGATGCCGTAGCTCAGCAAACGATCCGCCGGGATGCCGCGCAGATGCTCAAAGGATGGGTCATCCGCATTCAACACAGCCACTTTGGACTGCAGAGCTGGTCCTTGGACAGGTTTGCGAGCACCCTGTGCCAGACTGTGAAAAAGCTGCGCCTTGGCGGCCATGTAGTCATCCCACGAGCCATGATAATCCAGATGCTCGTGGGTGACATTGGTAATGACCGCAACATCGAAATCGCAGGCGGCAACCCGTTTCTGAACCAGTCCATGGGAGGTTGTTTCCATGACGGCACTGTCGCAGCCCTGGGACACCATTTCGGCCAACAGACGCTGCACATCAGGCGCCTCAGGTGTCGTCACATGAAAGCCAGTGTCGAGCTTTTTCTGGCCAATACGAGCGCCCACCGTGCTGATCATTCCTGGTCGCATGCCGGACGCTTCCAGCAGATGATGGATAATATTGGCGGTCGTGGTCTTGCCATCGGTACCGGTTATGCCCACCAGCCTGAGTGCGCGGCTCGGATGGCCATGTAGGACGGAAGCAAGGCTTGCCAGTGCCTGGCGGGAATCGGAAACCCGGCAATAGGGAACAACCATGGGCGTGAGATCGGCCTCTCCAACCACCGCCACGGCACCCCGACGGATGGCATCCTCGATGTATCGATGTCCGTCCACCGTGGCGCCTGGCACGGCAACAAAAAGCGCACCTGGCTCTACCTGGCGGGAATCCGCTGTGACTGCTTCTATTGATACACCTTGCGCATGTGAAACCGGTTCAACATCGGGCAAGGAATCCAGGAGAGTTAACAGAGATTGGGTCATGGACTGCTACGGCCTGGGTTCTGATTCATCTGGCGGTATCCCGTCATCCGGCAGCCTTTCCCCCGGTTTCCCAGTTGTTTTTGGGGAAGAGCGATGGACAGAGATGCCCAAGGCAGCAATCGCCAGCAACAACAGCGCCAGGATGCCACCACAGTAAGCCACGGGTAGAGATGGCAGTGTATCCTCATCCTCAGGTTGGGACTCGGGCGTGGCCAACGCCGTCTCCTCCACGACTTGAATGGCCGTGGGTTCCGCAGTTGGCGTGGAGGCCGGCTCAGGCGTGTCAGTCGGTGTTATCACCTCAGCGGCTGTCGGAGAAGGCGCTGGAGCGAGGGTTGGTGTGTTCGTGGGCACGGGCATAGGTGTGTCAGAAGGGATTGTGGTCGCGGTGGCCGTGGCAGGCTGCGGGGCGCTGCCCAAGGACCAGCTGTTACCGGCATCGGCACTGATCAAGACCCCGCTGTTCTGGGTGCCGGCGAAGACGCTATCCCCAACTGAAGCAAACGCGTCGGCGCCAGTGGTCCACGGCTGGTCCCCGCTCTCCATGGCTTGCCAATCCCGTCCACCGTTGCCAGTGCGATAACCCGACTCGTCGGTACCCAGCAACAGAACGCTGCGCCCGCTCGATTCGACGGCGGTACCCAGGGCGGAAGCGAATGTATCGTCCCTCAAGGGGGACTGGTTGATCGGTTGCCAGGTCTGGCCGCCCTCATTGCTGCGCCATACGCCATACCTGCTGGTACCAAGAAAGAAGACACTGTCGGGGGCGCCAGGATCGAGGGCCACCGTCAGAACCACTGCATCGGCGGGCAGGTCATCTGTCGCCCGTTCCCACAGAGCACCCTCCGCCGGGCGGACAAAGAGTCCAGCGTGGGTACCCGCCAGGAGCCGGCCATCGGGAGTCGCAACCAGGGCGCGAATTGTCAGGGCATTCTCACTGTTCAGCCCATCGCTGGCGTTGCGCCAGGTCTGGCCTCCATCATCACTGCGCCAAACGCCATCAAACCTGGTACCGACCCACACGATCGATCCCGCCAACCCTGGCTCCACCAGAAGGGCTCCAATTCCCGACCGGGCACTGAGCTGCTCGGTTAGCGCCCTTTCTACCCACGAATCGCCGCCATCATCGCTGGACCAGAGCCGTCCAGTGACGCCCTCACCCAACCAAATCCTGTCGGAATCAGAGGGATCGATTGCCAGCGCGCTGAAGGAGGCATGGATGTTTTGCGCAGCTCCCGGGGTCACCTCTTTCCAGGAACGGCCAGAATCCTGGCTGCGCAGGACAGAGCCGTTTTGGCCGGAACCGGCAAGCGTGCCGGCAAATACCCTCTCTGGCAGATCGGGATGGACCGCCAGCGAGATGACCCGTTGGCCGAAAAAGGGGTCCTCCTGCCCATGCGCGGGAGGGGTCGCCGTAACTCCAGCCATCAACAGGCTAAGCAGGATAACGACAGCAGCCCGCGACAGGGAGCGAGGACGAATAGGCAGTGGTGAAGCAGCATTGTTCATTGTTTTTTCCCTTTGTCACAGCGAGGGGTCTGGTAGCAGCCTGCCTCAGTACGGCGGCTCTGCCGGCCCCTCGTATCCACACATTCCCATCCTCGGAGAATTCACAAGCGGCATCGGCTCTCCGTACGCCCTGTGTAGGTGTTCCTCTACATGCTCATCACACAACGTTCCCGCCTCATCGTATTCGTACAGGCACTCCATGCAAAACCACGACGCCGGTTGCCCACACTCCATGCATTCCGCCTCCGGTGGCCCATTCCGTGCCATCAAGACGATCGGATGCACCGTCAGCGGCTTGCCTTCCCGCACGGCCACCTCTTTGACCAACGTCTCCGATGAGGTCCCAAAATCATAGATGTGGGTTAGCTCCACCCCGGGCCAGAATACCTGTTCCACCTGCCTCCTCTTGGATATCTCCTTGCCACGCCAGTCGCCCACAGAAAACCGGCTCAGGTGCCCGCAGCACTCCAGCCAGATGGCTCGCAGGTAGAGATCCAAATCCGCCAGCGTCGCCGTGCCTCTCATCTCCAGATGCAGCCAGTAATTCCCCTGCCAGGCGTCCTGCACCTGCAAATGATACAGCCATTCCTCTTCGCCAGGCTTTTGATTGGCCTTTTCAATAGCTTCCTGGCGCTCTGAGCACGCGGGCAGATGCCTTGCCAGACCGCCCCTGGTCATTTTCCGCCCGCAAAAAGCGCCTCTCGTGCCTCGCTCTGCTTTTGGCGATCCGGGTGATGCGATTGTTATGTTTATTTTTAGCCTGGCATCTGTATTAGCTCTGACACCTCAAGTGAACCGCCAATATCAAGAAATGGGCAAGCTTTTGCAATCTCCAGTGCTGTCTCCATTGAATCAGCTTCAATAATAGTGTAACCAGACATCGATGAAGTGCTTCCTGTGGTGACAGTACCGTCAGAATTTACTGTGCTCGTATTCTTAAACGGATTTGCAGGACTAACTGCTGAGTCGCCCAACGAAGATAACCATTCCTTATATTTCGCAAAATGTTGCTTACCTTCCCCTGGGCTAGATGGCTGATCGCCGCCCAGGTAAGTAATAATGTATTGAGCCATGTATGTATCTCCTTATCTTTAAGATCAAATTCTTATGTACTGCAAAAAACATAACGTTTCGGATAACCAGGCCGGGACAGCACGTGGCTGAGCGCAGGGAAGAAAAAGTGACGATCGACATCACAAGGTCAGTGTTGGCTGCGGCTGGATAACTATCGGGCCAGGAGCCGCCACAAAGTCCCGCTGGTCCTCCATGAGATGAACTTTTTTGGTCCAACTTCGTTCACTGGATTTCTATGTCATCCAGCGTGCCGTAGCGTATATTCGTCTAACAATCGTCGAATCATTTTCTGATATGGAACTTGATGCTTTGCCGCCTCTTGCTTAAAGAATTCTACACTCGCTTTACTTAAGGCTATCGTTACCTTCACCGTCTCTTCCCGAAACGCTAACTCTTCCGGCGGCGGCAAGAAATCCTTCACTACTCTCACTTCTCCTATTGGGCCATCACTATAGTTGGTTTTCTTCTTCATATCCTCGCCTACCTCTTCGCCAGTAACCTGCTCCAAATATCCGAATTCGATGCTCTCGATACGTGAACCGCACGGTTAATACCCTCATCCACCTTTCCCAAACAATAATATCGCTTTTCCGCTTCTGTACTGTGGGTCACATCTTCCAAAATACCACGGTTTGGGTCAATGAAAGCGTACTGGGCGATGATGAACGAAACCCCATGCTCTTCCCGATTGCTGAGGTCTTTTTTGGTATCCCATTCAAACTCTGTGCGTTGTCGAGAAGCCATACTGAGACTATAACATACGTATGGCTTTCCGGCAATATATTCATATTGCTTCAGAGCAAGGCCATGAAATCATGTTCCTCGGGAGGATAGCGGCTTCTGAGCCGCAAGGTGCTCACCAACTGCATGACTTGACCGCAGGCAGGACAGGTCATCTCAGAAGTTGGCCTTTGCTCCAGGCCCGTCTCCTGCTCTGACTCGGGATCAGTAGACGGACAGGTCCGCAATCGGTCGATTGCGGACCTGTCGGACGCCGATCCGTGAGGTAGGAAAAGCGCTTATTTTCGAAGCAAGAAAGCTATCGGAGGTGCATGCAGCTATACACATTACTGAGGCAGGTTGCGGGTCTGACCCACCCCCCTGCCCCGTGCGCAGCCCCCAGAGCGGCAGCGAAGGGCTCCCAGTTTGGGAGGGGGAAAAATGCAGGCCACGCGGTCGAACCCTTCGGCTGGCCTGGCGCCTACCTATTCCCCCGGTCCCTGTCTACTTGTTCCCCTGCTTCCCTGGTCCTTGTCTACTTGTTTCCTTGTTTCCCTGTCTACTTGTTTCCCTGTTTCCTTGTCTACTTGTTCCCCTGCTTCCCTGGTCCTTGTCTACTTGTTTCCCTGTTTCCCTGTCTACTTGTCTACTTGTTTCCCTGTCTACTTGTCTACTTGTTTCCCTGTCTACTTGTTTCCCTGTTTCCCTTTTACATCGACGTCAAAAACGTGGCAGATTCGCTGGCCCATTCGATCAACCACCTGGGTTGAATGCCAATTACGACCACAACCAGCGCGCAAACGGCCAATGCCACACCAAGGATCGGCGAAATAGATATCTTCTCTTTCTCTTGCGGATCCATCATGAACATATAGCGAGCGATATTCAAGTAGTACCCTGCGGCTATTGCTGCATTGATCAAGCCGACGAAAGCCAGGGCATAGAATTTTACATGTATAGCGGCACCAAAGACAAAATACTTAGCCCAGAATCCGAGTGTTGGTGGAATACCGGTAAGTGATAGCAGGAATAGCAGCAGCAGTGAAGCCAGCCACGGTGAGCGGTAAAACAGCCCTGCATAGTCCTTCAACTCGACCTTTCCAGTGCGATTCTCGACGGCAATCACGACGGCGAAGACACCCAGGTTTGTAAACAGATAGGAGAATAGATAGATCAGAATGCCATTGATGCCGTTGAAGGTAAACTCGGAAAACGGCATTAGCCCGAACTTCACCTGTGGTATGGCCACCAGACCCATCAGAATGTAGCCGGCCTGGGCGATAGATGAGTAAGCAAACAGCCGTTTCATATTCGTCTGCCGGAGAGCAACCAGATTGCCGAAGGTCATGGTCACCATGCTGAGGCCCGCCAACAATGTTATCCAATCGATGGCGAACACAGTCAGGCCTACGACAAAGGTCCTCACCAATAAAGCAAACCCGGCGGCCTTGGAAGCGGTCGAAAGGAAGCCGGTGATCGGTGTGGGCGCACCCTCGTAGGTATCTGGCGCCCACTGATGGAATGGCACCAAGCTGATCTTGAAGCCAAAACCGACGATCAGCAACGCGACAGAGGTGAAACTCAGCCAGCGCATGCCCTCCGACAATCCCTGCCCGGACAGGGCCTCAAAAACAGCCAGCAAGTTTGTGGATCCGGTGGCGCCAAAGAGAAGCGAAAGGCCGTAAAGCAATACGCCCGAGGCAACAGATCCGTATATGAAGTATTTGACCGATGCTTCGCTTGATTTCGCGTCGTTCCTGAGATAGCCAACCAGGATATAGGAGGTGATGGAAAGAAACTCAAGAGCGATGTAGATCAAAATCAGATCATTGGCACCCACTGCCACCGAAATCGCCAGGCCAACCGCCAGCAAGAAGGCATAGTACTCACCCCGATTGTCGCTATGTTTAGGCAGATACTCCACCGATAACAGGACAACCAACGCGACCCCAACCAGCGCAACGACCTTCAAAAAGACTGCGAAACCGTCGATTGCCACGGTTCCGGTCACCGACGTGGGGTCCAGACCGGTCAACGTGAAGGCCGCCAAAGCTGCCGCCAACAGACCTGCAACAGCGATCGCTGCCAGTGTCCGATCGTTGGTACGACGACCGTTCACCAAATCCACCACCACCACAATGATGGCGGCCAGGATCAATATGATTTCCGGAAGTAAAAAGCGGAGGGTATCGACAGTCAATCTATCCTCCTCGTCTTAATGCAAGGCGATGGTTACCGCGGATAAAGTGGCCACGAGATTCGTCGAAGCCGAATTAAAGAAATCCAAAAGTGGCACCGGATAGATCCCGATCAGGACCATCAGGATCACCAGCGGCCACATGGTGATCTTCTCGAAGCCCAGCATATCGGTAGGCATGGGCTTCTCCTCGCCATCGGACAGATCGGTCCAATGATCGATCTTCTCCGGATCGTATTCGCCCAGGAAGACCGATTGGATGATTCGCCAGAGAATATAGGCAGCAGTGGCCACGATTCCGATGACACCGATGGCCGCCCAGACGCTCACGATATCGAAGGCGCCCCGGAAGGTGAAGAATTCTGCCCAGAAGCCTGCCAATCCGGGTAGTCCAAGAGAGGCGAAAGCAGTCACCATCATGATTGCGTAGAAGTAGGGCATTTTGGAACTCAAACCGCCAAAACGACCCAGGTCTCGAGTATGGGCTCGTTCATACAACACACCAACCAGGAAGAACAAGCCGCCCGTAATGATGCCATGAACAAACATCTGCAAGGTCGCGCCGTTGATCGCCATAGCCATGCTTTCGGCATACTGATCGATGCTCTTGATGCCATAGGCCGCCGCGCCAAGACCCAGCATGACGTAGCCCATATGGCTCACCGATGAGTAGGCGATGAGCCTCTTCAAGTCGGTCTGCGCGATACAGATGAAAGCCCCATAGACGATGCCTATTACACCAAGGATCACGATGGCAAGGGCCCAGTAGCTGAAGGCCGTGGGGAAGGTGGGCAACACGATGCGAATGATGCCGTAGGCACCCAGCTTCAGCAGCACACCAGCCAGAATAACTGATCCCGCTGTCGGGGCTGCCGTGTGTGCATCCGGTAACCAGGTGTGGAAGGGAAAGCTTGGCACCTTGATCATGAAAGCCAACATAAAGCCCCAAAACGCCAGGCTTGCGATGACCAGGTTATCCGCCCAGGGCTGGGCTATGGCCGCCTCGATCATGTTGAACGTGCCCGTTTCGAAATATATCCCCAGAATCGCCAACAACATCGCCACCGATCCCACTAACGTGTAGAGGAAGAACTTGATGGCTGCATAGCGGGGCCGGTCGGCCGGCCGCCCCCATATTCCGATCAGGAAAAACATGGGGACCAGCCCAATCTCCCAAAAGACATAGAAGAGCACAAAATCCAGGGCCACAAACACGCCCAACATGCCCATTTCCAGCAACAGGAAAAGGAAAAAGAACTCCTTGACACGCGTTTTGACCACGAAACTGGAATAATACAGGCCCAGGGATGAGAGCAAGGTCGTCAGGAAAATCAACGGTATGCTGAGACCATCGGCGCCGAGCGTGTAGCCGACATCCAGTTGGGGAATCCAATCGATGTCGACGACATAAGCCATGCCACCTATGCCGGTCTGGATGTTATTTGACCAATAATCGGCAAACACCCAGACAGACAGCAACAGTGGAATGATGCTAACCGCCACGGCGATCCGTTTTATCGTACGCTCGCTCTCCTTGTTTATGAACAGGATGGTAAGCGCACCCACAAGAGGTGTTAATGTAATGAGTGTGAGGACCCAAGAATCCATGTATTCGTCTCCTCGATTTTAGCCAGCCCGGTGACTGACTATGGCGAGAGGTTGTGCCCTGCTACTTTGACTCCGAAACCACTGTTAACCTATGCCAATACCGACTACCTGCACGACAAACAAGGCAAGAAGGAACAGAACCATAAGAACGGCAACCAACAGATACGTTTGAACCTGACCGGTCTGGACCAGACGAAGCACGCCGCCAGCCCAATTCCCAACATAGCCCACGGCATTGACCAGGCCATCGACGATATATTTATCGAACATCGCCGAGAGGTAAGCAATTGTTCGACCGAACCAACCCACCGCGTTGACCACGCCATCGACAACGATTCGGTCGAACAGCGCACAGAACGATGCGAACCACTTGGCAAACCGCACCACCGTGGCGTTGTACAGCTCGTCGAAGTAGAATTTCTGGCGCATGGCCTCATAGAGCCCACCCAGGTGGACCCGCTGCATGGCAACCTCGACCGGATCCAACTGATCGGTCACCTTCCATCCATGGCCCTTCCGTCCATAGACCCACACGGCCAGCCCCAGTCCTCCAAGCGCCAACATGATCGAGATAATTACCGGCGCCCAGCTGAACTCCGGGATCACAAGATGCAAGTCGAGGGCATCTTCGGCAAAATGACCCAACCATCGTTCGACGGGATTGTCCTGGAAGGCCGGGCCCAGTACGGGGAAGTCTTCCGGGATGCCGACGAAACCGCCGATAATGGCAAACACGGCCAGGATCAGCAAGGGAATGGTCATGGAACGAGGACTTTCCTGAGCATGGTCCGCAGACTCGGTGCGAGGTTTGCCGAAGAAGGTCATTAACACCTGACGCCCTGTGTAAAAGGCTGTCAGGAACGCCGATACAGCCAATACAACAAACACCAACAACTCCAGCCAATCCTGTCCGGCCACCGATCGCCAGCTATACCAGGCCGTTGCCAGGATCTCATCCTTGCTCCAGAAGCCTGCCGTCAGGATTGGGAAGCCAGACAATGCGAGGGCACCTGCAAGAAAGGCGAGGAAAGTCCAACGCTGCTTCTTTCTCAGCCCGCCCATGAAACGCATATCGTTGGGATCGAAGCCCTCGACCTCATGCTGGCCGTGCTCGTGAACGTGGTGTTCGCCATGTTCCATGCCGTGGATCACGGAGCCGGAGCCAAGGAAGAGCAAGCTCTTGAAGAACGCATGGGTCAGGAGATGGAAGGTCGCCGCCACATAGGCGCCTATGCCCAGCGCAGCAAACATGTACCCCAGCTGCGAGATAGTTGAATAAGCGAGAACCCGTTTAATGTCGTTCTGTGCCACGGCAATCATCGAGCCCATCAATGCCGTCGTAGCGCCGATCAGAGCGATGAATGTCAGCGACGTATGGCCGCCTGCCACCATGAGAGGATACATGCGGATGATCAGATAGACACCGGCGGAAACCATGGTGGCAGCATGGATAAGGGCGCTGACCGGTGTGGGACCTTCCATAGCGTCGGGCAACCAGACGTGTAGCGGGAACTGGGCTGATTTGCCAATGGCGCCAAAGAAGATCAGAATGGCGATCAGGGTGGCCAGAGAGCCCAACAGTGGTACCTTGAAGGAAGCCAGGCCCGCCAGCACTTCCGGCTGAAAGAGTGCCGTAAACGTCAGCCCCGCCTGGCCATCGGTCAGGTGAGCTGCACCCACGTAGAGCAACATCATGCCGATAAACATGATGGCATCGCCCACCCTGGTGGTCAGGAAGGCCTTCAATCCCGCCTGTGTCGGCGTAATCCTGTCGGGGTCGTCATACTTGCGGGCAAACCAGAAACCGATGAGCAAATAGGAACAAAGGCCCATGATCTCCCAAAAGACGAAGAGAAGCGCCAGATTGTCCGCCAGAACCAATCCCAACATGCCGGTGGCAAAGAGGGAGATGTAGGCAAAAAACCGGCTTGCCAGAGGATCTACATGATCGGTGCTGGCCGGCCACCCGCGTTTGTCGCCCAGTCCCAAGGGCAAGCCGATTCCCATATAGCCCCACGAATAGATGAAGATCATGAGGCACACGAGCGGCACCATAAACAGCATGACGGCCGTCAGCGAGTCCACCATGTACCCTAGATGCAATTCAGTAGACCCGGTCGGGATGCTGTAGATAGGCAACTGAAGGGGATGCTCGTAGAAATGCTCGGTGCCGAAAGCCCGTATCATGACCGTCCACGAGATGACCCACGTCACCGCCATCGAGACAATGGCGATCAGGGCGCTACCTCTCTTGTTGTTTTTCGTCAAGAGGAGAATCGCCAAAAACGCCAGGAATGGTATTAGTGGAATAAGGTAGATGAGATTGGTCATGCAACCACCTCGGGGTGCATTCGATGATACGTGAGATATCGATGCCTACTCGTCGGCCGTTGCGCCTGAGCGGCCTGCCGTGAGCGAGTAGATCAGCTGACTGAGAACGAAACCTAAAATCAACCCAATGGCGCCTGCAGCGAGAAAAACCCACTCGCTCGAAGCATTGAGAATGCGTGCCAGAACGATCAGTAGCATCGCACCCAGCAGGCTGCCAAACAGCGAAAAGCGTTGTTCATTCCTGGCCCGTCTGGCTGAAGCCAGACGCTGCGGCACATCCCGATAGCCAGGCAATGCTCGTTCGATTTCAGCGAAATATCGAACTGCGCCGGTGAAACGTCCTTCTTCCATGGCTTCTTCAGCCATCCCGTAAAGCTGATCCGCCTGTTCCTCGACGGTGCCATGCAGTTGTTCTGTGGCCATTCGAAACCAGAGACCGATCGACAGGGACGGTGTGCCAATCGTGCTATCTTTGGACACTCCCGCTCAATCCACCAACAGGGCATCAGCCCTGCATCAGATCGATTTCTTCCAAATTTACTGTGTCGCGGGACCGGTAGATCGCTATGATGAGCGCCAGGCCGACGGCAGCCTCTGCCGCGGCAACAGCCAGCACGAAGATGGCAAATACCTGTCCGGTGACCTCCTTGGGCGTGATATAACGGTCAAAAGCCACCAGGTTGATGTTGACGGCGTTGAGCATGAGTTCCACACCCATCAACACTGCTACTGCGTTGCGGCGCGAAAGCGCACCATACAATCCCAGGCAAAAAAGCGCTGCAGCGACGATCAGATACCAGGAAAGTGGAACCATAATGACTTACTGCTCCCGAGCAATCATGATGGCGCCCACCAGCGCCACCAGCAATAAAACCGAGACCACCTCGAAGGGCACCACATAGCTGTTGACCAGGGCTTCTCCGATATCAGCTATGGCAGTGGGAGAGACGCTGTCCTCGATGACAGGCCAGTTGATCTGCAAGAGCACGATCACGAGAAGAATAAAAATGCCACCTGCCGTGAAGGCCGAGACACCCCACTGGAAGTTGCTCATTTTTACCCGCCCCATCATCATTCCTCGGCTCAACATAATTGCGAATACGATCAAGGTTGCGATAGCGCCTATGTAGATCAGAACCTGCGCGACAGCCAGGAATTCGGCCTCCAGCATGGCATAGAGCGCCGCCACGCCGAAGAAGGTGGCAATCAGCCACAAAGCGGCATGATACAGGTTTCTGCTCACCACGACCAGGAAACCACAACCGACTGTGAAAAGGCTGATGACAATGAAAATAAATTGAGTGGATGTGAACGCCATGCAAACTCCTACCTGCTGACCGGTACGGCAGATTTGTGGCTATCGATCTGCTTTCGAAGCGCCCGCCCTACAAGTCCAAGGCCGATCAAAAGCGCGATGATGTTGGTACCGCTCAGAATAAGAACCTGGATATCCCGCTCTACCGGAAGCTTGACCACGATTGCAGTCAGAAAGACTGCCACCAGCGCCATCGGCACCAGCACCTTCCAACAGAAACTCATCATCTGGTCAATCCGTAGTCGGGGGAAGGTCGCCCGAACCCAAATCATGCTCAACAACACAATGGTCGTCTTCGCAAAGAAATAGAAGAAGCCCAGCACCGGCGCCTTATCGACGAACGGCCCTTGCCAGCCGCCCAGGAATAGCGTGGTAATGATGGCGCTCAAGAGAAGGCTGTTGACGAAAAATTGAAGATAGAACCAGGCAAACTTCATGCCACTATACTCGACGAAATAGCCTGCCACCAGCTCACTCTCCGCTTCTAACAGGTCAAACGGCGCTCGTTCGCCCTCGGCCAGTGCAGCAACGAAGAAGAGCACGAAGGCCAACGGCATGACGAAAATGTACCACCCTGGAAAAAAGCCGAAGATCAATTCGCCTTGCTTTTCCGCAAGGCTGTTCATTCCCATGGTGTTGGCGAAAAGCACCACTGCCAGCATCACCAGGATCAATGGTATCTCGTAACTGAGCAATTGAGCCACGACGCGAAAGCCACCCAGCAAGGCATATTTGTTGTTGGAACTCCAGCCGGCCATCAAAGCACCGGTGGCTGCGATGCCGCTAATGGCGACGATATAGAGCAATGCGATGTTCAGGTCGGCTCCGATGACATGTGGCGCCAGGGGCAATACTGCTGCTACCATAAAAATCTGAAATACCGCCAGGGCGGGCGCGATGTTGAAGGAGACGCGATCGGCGCCGTCGGGCACGACATCTTCCTTGGTCAGCAGTTTGACAATGTCACCAAAGGTCTGAAACAGGCCATAGGGACCAGCCCGATTCGGGCCCAAACGATCCTGAAAGCGGGCTGCCACCTTTCGTTCCAGCCAGATCAGAAAGATGGCTGATGTCAGAACGAGTGCAACGATCACCAGCACGCCCAGGACATCTCCCACCAAGTTGGCGAGTCCCTCCGAGAAACCCCAACTCAGCATTACCTGGTGAAACCACGGACCAAGCTTGGATGGGTCAAGCAAAAGGTCTATGAATGTTACTTCCATGGGCTAACTCCGCTCTGCCTCAAACTGGTGACCTCGATACCCCGTTTCCGATGGATTAGTTCCACTCCAACGCCCCCGTGCGCCAGGCATACACCAACCCGGCGAGCAGGATCAGCACAAAGACGGCCACTTCGAACAGCGCGTACAATGGGAGTTTATCATAAGCCACTGCCCAGGGAAACAGGAAAACAGCTTCCACATCGAAGATGACGAAGATCAGCGCAAAGAGGTAATATTGCGCCTTGAACTGACTCCATGCATCCCCGTAAGTCTCGACGCCACACTCATACGTGACGTTTTTCAGTCGATTGGGCTTTTTTGGACGAAGCAACGAGGCTACGAAGACGCCAACAAAAGGAAAAATGAAGGCAACAATCGCGAGGATCCCAATGAATTGAAAGTTGGCAAGCTCCATTCAGGCCTCCAAGGGGGGGAACTTGTGCTGAAAGACAGGCAAAAAAACAGTCGTCTTGTAGAAACGGGCACAAACGCAGAGATTATACCATAGGGATGCTCAAATCAAAAACTCAAAAAAGCGTGTAAATGAACGGAGCAAGGCCAGACGCCTGGGCGAATACCAGGAGTAAACCCAGTGTAACGAGAACAACCATCATCGGAATCATCCACCACAGCCGGCGTTTCCACAGGAAGCTGAACAACTCGCCTACGATGTCCAGGCGAGTTCCAATGCTCTTAATAACTTTCATCGCTGCGCTCTCACCATTCTCTGTTCTCGATTGTTACCCAATCCTGAAATCCTGATCCGGGCGGCAACCTGGATCAATAATAGCACAGGTATCGCAACAAGGATGAATTCGCAACCAGGGGTACCATCGCCATGATTCGGGTCGCTGGTGCCTCCAGCCAAACTTCATTCGCCGCACGATAATCGCTTCACTTTCTAACGATAAACCGATCCAGTACCAGCAGATCTATCTCGCTCCTGCTGAAGGTATTGAAGGCATCGGCCGGCGAGGTCACGATCGGTTCACCGCGCAGATTGAAGGAGGTATTGAGAAGGACGGGTGTGCCCGTTCGATCACCGAACGCGCTGATGATATCGTAATAGCGTTGGTTCCATTCCCGGCGCACGGTCTGTAACCGGCCTGTGCTCATGTGAGAAACGGCAGGAATCTCCATCTGGCGTTCCGGTTGAACGGGACTTACCATCAGCATATAGCGAGGGGGATACTGCCCCGCCGCCTTCTGAAGATCGAAATATTCGCCCGCTCGCTCCTCCAATACAGCGGGAGCGAAAGGCCGGAAGGGTTCTCTGAACTTGATCTTGGTGTTGACGATGTTTTTCATCTCCGCACTGCGGGGATCTGCCAGGATCGAACGATTGCCCAGTGCCCGCGGTCCCCACTCGAAGCGACCCTGAAACAAGCCCACGACCTTGCCATCTATCAATGCCTCGTTGATCGTATCGACCAAGCTGGTCTCATCCGCGATGAACTCAAAACTGACACTTTTCTGGTCCAGCAATTGCCGGCAGGCATCCTCGTCGTAAGCTTCCCCGTAGAAGGCGTGTTCCATGACAAAACGGCGGGGTTGGTGAAGCAACACGTGATACACGTATAGCGCTGCGCCCAGGGCCCCACCCGCATCGCCCGCTGCCGGCTGTATGAAGACCTGCTCGAAAGGGGTCTCCCGCATGATCCGTCCATTGGCAACCGAGTTGAGCGCCACCCCGCCTGCCATGACCAGGTTTGAGCTTGCAGTCTGCCGGTGCAGGTTATTGACCATCCTGAGGATTGTCTCCTCCGTCAGCCGTTGCACACTGGACGCCACATCAGCATAATATTGATTGCTTTTGGCTTGCGCCTCTCGCCCGCTTAAATCATGGCCTGTTGTCTCACAAAAAAAGTCGGTGTCGTGGACCCGCGGTTCACCCCAGAGGTCGATAAACCGGTCGTTGAAGGTCCGATCGGGCGAGTAGTGAAAGCTGAAGTAGTCCATGTTGAGCCGGAAGCTTCCGTCGCCATGCACCGTGATCACCTCGCCAAGCCTCTCCAGATAGTTGGGCCGGCCATAGGGCGCCATGCCCATGACCTTGTACTCACCGTTGTTGACCCGAAAGCCAAGCCACGCGGTGAACGCGGAGTAAAGCAGGCCCAGCGAGTGGGGAAAGTGGATTTCATTGGTGAGATCGATACGGTTGAGGCTACCATCCTGCCATGATGCCCTGCCGTGGCCCATGGCCGTCGTCGTCCATTCGCCGACACCATCGATCGTCAAAACAGCAGCTTCTTCGAATGGCGAACAAAACAGGGCACTTGCCGCGTGGCTCATATGGTGCTCTACAAACAACACCTTCCCGGAGTCGATGTCGAGCCGGTCGACCAGCAGCCCTTTTACCCATAGTTTTTCGTTAAACCAGGCTATCATGGCTTCCCGGAACATCTTCCACGAGCGAGGAAAGGTGCTCAAGGTGGACATCATGATCCGCTCGAATTTTGGCAGCGGCTTCTCGTAGAAGACCACGTAATCCAACTCGTCAGCGCTGATCCCGCCCTGGCGCAGGCAGAACTCAATGGCCTGACCCGGATAGCCAAAGTCATGCTTACGGCGGGAAAAGCGTTCTTCCTGAGCGGCTGCTACCAGATCGCCGTCGCGCAGCAACACCGCCGCAGAGTCATGATAAAAACAAGAAATGCCGAGAATGAACACCAGGTTGCTCCGGAAATTCGATCAGACGTTTAATACTGATGATGCGCGGCATCCAGGTCAATGTCAGCCGTTTCACGGGGAAGCCACTCGCTTGTCTGCTGGGAGTCGTGTCGAAGATGCAAAGGATCGCCGAACACGCGGACAGCAAGACCGAAGGGAGTTATGATCAGGAAGTAGAAGAGCGTAAGGAGAACGCGGGACTGAAAATCCCCTATCTTTCGGGCCAGAACCAGCCAGCGAGCCCACAGGTTACGGATCAACGAATTCACTCCTGTTAGTGTTGCCCACCACTGGCAGGCCATGGATGGACCGATCATACTTGGCTGCCAACAATCTGTCAACTCCACAAGAACCAGTGTACCTTGACGAACAAGCCCCCTTCTGGTAGACTGCGCGGGCATGAAAACCTGGATTTTTCTGCTGGGAACAGCAGTCGTTATTTCATTGATAGGCAGTGGGTGTAGTTTCGGCCCGCTGCTTTCCGATGTGAGCATGCAGCCAGCGGTTATCAGTCCCAATGCAGACGGCAGCGACGATGCGACCAATATCCGCTATACCCTGGCCCGCTCCGCCGACGTTTCGATCTATTTCGAGGAGGAGAGTGGCAAGCGCTACTACTTCAGAGACAATCAGCTGCGCTCGCCGGGCGAATACGGCGTCGCCTGGGGTGGCGTGATCAACGAACCGCTGGTAGTCGACAATGGCTACGGCCCCCATGAGGTATTGGGCCGGGTATTGCCAGACGGGACCTATACCTGGACCATCGAGGCAATCGAAGCCAACGGCGAGCGCGCATCGGAGTCGGGTACGATTGTGCTCGAGAATGGGGATGCGCAACTGCCTGAATTGCGCAATTTCACCGTTGTACCACAACAGTTTACGCCCAATCAGGACAGCATCGACGACTGGGTATCGATCTCCTATTACCTGCCCAAGGATGTGGACGACGTACAGGTTTTCCTGGTCGATCCCGACGAGCCCAATTTTAAGTACTACGTCAGCGAAAAGGAGCGGGTCATCAGGCCAGGGGAAAAAGGACACCACGAGTATCGCTACGAGGCGGACGTCGACCAGGGCGCTGAGGCGCCGCCCGACGGTACCTACATTGTATACGGTGAAGCCCGCGACCTGGCTGGTAATCATGTTGTAGTCTCCTCCACCCTGACCATCGAAGATGGCGGCAAACCGCGAGCCGACATCCTGCAGAGCGAAATCGATTGGAAGGGTGAAATGAATCGGGTGGTAAGCGTGCCGCTGGGCGAGAGGCTTTGCTTCACGACCACCGTTCAAAACGAGGGTACCGTGAGCATCCGAACGGCCGGTCCATGGCCGGGAGAGACCTACAAATTCAGCCAGAATCACAATACTCTGGCCATCGAACAGGACGATCCAAGCCTGCACCAACAGGCCGGTGTCTGGCGACTGGGGATCAACTTCGACACTACCGGCTACGATTTTCCCTACCGGTGGGCGATCGGCAGGCCCGAAGACCTGGAACGGCGCATCATCAATGGTCAGGAGCAATGGTATTTGCTGCCCGGGGAACGCGCCCAGGTCTCCGGCTGCATCGAGTTCGACGAAACACCCCCCGTAGGCACCAACTTCTGGTGGGCCGGGCTTATCCACGAGTTTGTGGGCGTGCCCAATAACTATGTGGACCGGATTTCTGTCATGGTGGAATCTCCGTAAATGGCAAGCAATATGGATCTTGCCATCATTATCGTAAACCTCAACGTCGGAGAACTGCTGAAGCAATGTTTGACGTCGGTGTACGATAGCCTGGCACTGTCCGATGGCCTCAGGGTCCAGGTGCTGGTCGTCGACAACGCCTCGATTGACGGCAGCGCCGAACTGGTCCGACAGGAATTCCCTCAAGTCCTCCTCATGGCGCTGGACAAGAACCTGGGTTTTGCAGGCGCCAACAATCTGGCTCTGCAGGTCCTGGGCTTTCGGGAAATCGACAGCGAAGCTGTCCACAGCCGGGACCTGGTGCCCCAGTGGACGCCGAAAACGCCGTTTCCTCTCCCACGACATGTACTCCTGTTGAATCCAGACACCCTGGTGACCGGAACCGCGCTGGAAACCATGGTCTGCTTTCTGGATGACTATGAGAAGACCGGCGCCTGTGGGGCCAATCTCAGCTATCCTGGTGGCCGCTTCCAGCACGGTGCATTCAGGTTTCCTGGCCTGGCACAGATTGCCCTGGACTTCTTCCCGCCGCCCGGTCGGCTGAACACCACGTTGCTCGACTCAGCATGGAACGGAAGATATAGCCATTCGCTATACGAAGGCACAGATCCCTTTCCCGTGGATTTTGTACTGGGCGCCGCGCTAATGGTGCGTGGCGATACGATTCGCCAGGTCGGATTGTTTAACGAAAGCTACTTCATGTATTGCGAGGAAATGGACTGGCAGCGCCGCATGCGGCAGGCTGGCTGGCAAGTCCATTGTCTGCCCTCAGCCCATGTCATCCACTATGGCGGTGCCAGCACCAGCCAGTTCAAAGGCCCGATGATGGTGGCACTTTGGCGCAGCCGATTCCGTTACTTCCAACGGTATCATGGCCCCCTGTTTTACCTGGCTGCCACCGCCCTGGTCAAGACGGGGATCAAGGCAGAAAGGCAGCGTGCCGTGCGGGCGCAACCGGAAGACATGGCTGCCAGACTGGCGGCCTACGAGCAGATCAACGAGCTCGCGGATGCCTGAGTCATCTCTGATGAAGCTGATAGCTACGATCCTCACCAAAAACGAATCGAGCCACATCGTCGACTGCATCGAAAGCGTGAACTGGGCCGATGAGGTTCTTGTATCCGATTCCTTCAGCGATGACAACACCGTTCAACTGGCCCAGGATGCCGGCGCGACAATCACACAGCGCCCTTTCGACGGCTGGGCCGGCCAGCGCAACGCCGCCCTGGATACGGCGGCTGAATTGGGAGCTGATTGGGTTTTTTTTGTCGACGCCGACGAACGGGCGTCCCCCGAATTGGCCGGGGAAATCAGGCAGGTCATCGAAGAAAGGCCGGAAGCCGGCTGGTGGATACCCCGGCGCAACTACATCGTGGGGAAACTGATGAACCACGGTGGGTTCTATCCCGACTACCAGCTGCGCCTGCTCCAGATGGGCCGGGGTCGCTACGATCCCGGGCGGCCCGTGCACGAAGTTGTTCTTCTCGACGGATCCGATGGCCATCTGACAATCCCCCTGACCCATTATAACTATGCGAACTGGCAGCAATTCCACGAAAAACAGGGGCGCTACGCCGCTTTCGAGGCCCAGATACTCAGCGAGCGCGGCATCAAGCCGCGCCCGCACAATTTCATCTTACAGCCATTGCGGGAGTTCCGTCGCCGCTACCTGACGCTGCAGGGCTACCGCGATGGCCTCCATGGACTGAAAATCTGTCTTCTGTTGGCCTTCTACTACGGCTTCCTTCCCTATTGGCTCATGCTCCGGGAAAAGCCTTCAGCCCCCATGCAGGAATGATCACGGCTTCCAGAAGACGGCTTTCAGAAGACCGCAGACGACAGACGGCTTTCAGAAGACCGCAGACGACAGACGGCAGACCGCTTCCAGCAGTCGGCGGTCAGCAGTCAGCTGTCGGCCAGGCCCAACCGGCGCAGTATCTCAGGATAGCCCTGGTCGAGCAACCGAGAGAGCTCGTCGGCGGTTTTGGCATATTCCTCTTTTGGCTGGCGATAGGGGTCCTCGATATCATCATATTCGCCCGCCATTTCACTGTACAGAAAAACCTTGCCCAGTAGATTTGGATAACTGTAAAAAAGGCTGCGGCGGTGCGCCTCTTCCATGACAAGCACCAGATCGGCGTCCCGCATATCGTCGGCTGTCACGGTATGAGCCCGGTGGCCACTGATGTCCATACCCCGTTCAGCCAGCACCTGCACTCCCGGGCGACTTGCCGGCGCACCATCCAGGCCAAAAACACCCGCCGAACTGACGCTAACCTGGTCAGCCAGGCCACTTTCTCCCAGCCGCTGTTGCAGTAATCCGGTCGCCATCGGAGACCGGCAGACATTGCCTGTGCATACGATCAACACCTGTTTCACTCACATCGCTCCCAACAGTGTCTACCACCTAATTCGTCGCGCAAGGGCCAGGGTAAGCTATCCCTGGCCCTTGTAATCGAAAGACCTATGGCCTTTTTTCAGGCAATCTCAGGCTGAATGAGCCCGTAGTCACCATCCGAGCGGCGATAAAGGACATTGAAGGCAGCCTCGCCAGCGTTGTAGAATACAAAAAAATCGTGACCCAACAGCTCCATCTGGTCAACCGCTTCCTCCTGACTCATGGGAAGCAGTTCGAAACGTTTGAAGCGCACGATGCGCCCCTCGAAGGCCTCCTCCTCACCCTCAGCAGCCTCCAGTCCGACGACTTCCATTTCCTCTGCAGCCACGGCGGCAGCCTGTGCCTTTTCAATCTTGCGCCTGCGTTTGCCCTTATAGCGGCTAATCTGCCTGTGGAGTTTATCGGCAACGGCGTCCACCGCGGCGAACAGGTCCCCGCGCCGTTCCTCCGCCCGAAGAATCATACCGTTGCTGCGAGCCGTAGCCTGGACTACATAGCGTTCGCTGGTTTTGCGACTCTGCACTTCCGAGAGTTCAACGCGAATCTCCTGAAGATCGGCAAGATAGCGGTCCATCTTGCCGATTTTCCTCTCCACATAGGCCCAGATTTGATCGTTGACTTCAATGTTGCGACCTTGAATGATCAGCTGCATGACCGTCGCTCCTTTCAAAAAATAAATGCCAGCGCTGACCATGTCCGCGAGGGAGCGTGGCCATGCTGGACTACCAACAGTACTCAGCGATCTTGTCCCGAGAAACTGCGTGACGCATCGGCAATTTCAATTAAGATCCTCTAGGTGGTTATGAACTGCGGTCGGGACAGAAAACTAAAAACATGGACGTTGTGGCCACAGTTTCGTTGCCCGGGCCACTTTCCGGATCAACCGGCCGGCATCCACTGTGATACTGCAATTGTAGCCGCGGCAGGAACAAATGTCAACTCAATTCCGAGACGGCCCCACCTTGGTGCTGCGCGTTGCACCTGAAATGCCCACGTATCCCTGGTCGGGAATCTGTGGGCATTTTCATTGATTATATGCCTCTGTCACGACTTACTCGCCGGTCTTTGACCGTAAGTCTCCCTACGCCCATCCCAGCTTGGCCATGGTTTTTTCGGGCAATAGCATCTCTCTCAATAGCATCTCGAGCGTAGAGATAACCCACCATGGCAAATGCGCAGGCTCGCCAGATTCCGCAGAATAGTCTGATAATTTCACGGCGGCCGGAGATGACATCGTTACACTCACAGGACCATGGAGCGTGGTGATACCACTCAACGCGATATCTTCTAACCAATAATAGTAGGTCTTTCCAGGGTGAACTTCATCATCGACCCACCGGTAATGAGCACCTGCAGTGCCGCCAGGTGTCTGAGCGGGCAAATATGCCAGGAATGCGGCGGGGGCTGCTGGAGATTCACTTCGATAGAGATAGAAGCCCTGATGGTCCCATTCCGACACCGTTTCCCATTCAATGAGTACATGATCAACCTGCGGTATCGCCGAAAACTCACTAAGGTGGACTGCAAGCGGTACGATTCGAACCAAACCGTCGTCGGTATCACATGGCTCACTTTGTCCAGCCGTGTTCCCACAGGAAAGTGGAGGATCACTCGAAAAAACAACAGGCGCGATCCCCAACGATCCCTCGACCGCCCCAAAGGTTATCGTCACGGGTGTACCATCCGGAAGGCTGGCCAAGGGGGGAGAAGTATCTGCAATAAAAAAGTTTAGTTCGCCGTCAGTGTCAGCAGGATCAAACGCTACGGAGGCATTGAAACCGACCGGAAGATTCAAGTTAACACTATCGGGGATTCCATCATCGTTTCCGTCAGTCGGATCAAACCACAACCTGGTTTCATCAAAGTCGACCGAAAAGACGACGACGTTGATAAGTGCCCCGTTGGCGGTGAAATATATCGGTACGTCAACCATTGGATTTTCTCTGGTTACCTCGGCGATCTCCCACAATGGATTCGTTTGAGAACCTGCTCCCGTCCATGCAAGAGCTACGAGCACAAGACAAAGGACAAAGATTCTGCCAGCGAAAAAGATACGACTCATGATTTTCCTCCCAGCAACTATGACAATCGCCATGGTTACAACTGCCAGCGAGTTGACCGGTTATTCCACCGAAACATCCTCAAGGGGGATGATTGAACCTGTGCCTGAAGGGTATTCAGTCTGCGGCGACCCACCACAGGCGTTCGGTCCGTCAAAGATGAGCAACACCGTGCAGGAGATGTCGCCGGCATCGATCTTGCCATCCTCGTTCGAGTCGCAGAAAGGCGTGCCTACAAATGTGCCTCCTGCCGCGTTTGCCGGATCATCGCCATCCCCGTCGAAGATCTCCAGCACGCAAGCCGAGATGTCACCAGCATCAACGGTGCCATCGCCGTTACAGTCGCCCGGATCATTACGCGTGTTTACCACCGCTGCAACTGTACTTCCACCATCTTCAGGCACCGTCGCCGGTGACCCGCTAAGATCCACTTCCCATGCCACACCAGGATCTGTTTCCGTCACTTCGTAGTCGCCCGGGATCAGGTCGCTCCAACTGAGAGCTCCGCCCTGGTAGCCAGCAGTCTGGCAGTCACCGTCCGGGTAGCTCGGACCGCTGATGCATATCTCGAAGGTCTGGGCCGGGTCGGGCGTGATCCCGTTCCATGCCACCGTCTTGGTTGCTTCCAGGCTACCCAGCCTGCGTGTGTTGATGACGTCGGATAACAGCGTGCCGCCCTTATCCGGGATCACAACCAAATAGGGTTCGATGGTCGTTTCCCACTGGGGACCAGGATCGCTCTCGCTGACCGTGTATGAACCAGGTGTGAGATTGGGCCAAACCAGCGCGTGCCCAAGGTAGTTCACGGTCTGGCAGTCGCCGTCCGGGTAGCTCGGACCGTTAATGCAGACCTCGAACGTCTGGGCTGGATCGGGCGCGACCCCGTTCCAGTCGACAGTCTTTGTGACCTCCAGGCTGCCAACCTTGCGGGCATTGAGCACTGATGCGCTGGCAATGCCACCGTCGGCCGGCACCGTTGCCGGGGAGCCACCGATGGTCACCGACCACTGCTCGCCTGGATCGTTTTCAGTGATGGTGTATGATCCTGGCAGCACGTCCATCCATGAAACTACGCCCCCCAAATATCCCACCTGCTGGCAATCAGGCGTGGCAAAGGAGGGCCCGCTGGCGCAGATCGTAAACATCTGGCTGGGGTCAGGCGTGACGCGGTTCCACTCCACGGTTTTTGCAGCTGCAACCGCGCGCGTCAACAGCCGGACTTTGGATACGAACGCGTCGCGCGTGCCGTTCAGCGATCCCTGAAGCGCACCAGGGGTCACTGGAAAATCACCCGACCTGGTGAATCCTGTCAGATAGACAAGACCGAGGCTGTCCATTGCCATTCCGTAGCCTTTGTCCTCATTGCTGCCTCCAAGATAGGTTGCGTATACCGGCTGTGCCGGGGTTGCACCGTTGAGATCCAACCGCGCGGCAAACAGGTCGTGGTTGCCGTTCCACGTCTGGTCGTAAGCATCGGAGGTTACCGGGAAGTCAGCGGAATTGGTGAAGCCAGCGACATCCACGACTCCAGGAGCTTCGACCGCAATGCCCCTTGCCTCCTCCCAGCCGCTGCCGCCCAGGAAGGAAGCGTAGCTCGTGTTGCCAGCTACATCGAGGCGTGCTACAAAGGCATCATAGGTACCTCCAGCGAAGCTCCCTGTTGTTACCGGAAAATCGGCCGAGGCAGTCGATCCAACGAGATGCGCTCCACCCGCGGCATCGACGGCGATCGCCTGACCCCTGTCCAGCCCGCTGCCACCCAGGATACGCACGTAGCCCACTCCGCCCGCGTTGGTGACCTTGACAGCAAAGGCATCGCCCCCACCAACCGTCGGGACACCCTGGAAGGAAGTGGAGTCGGTCTGCCCTATTACGTAAGCCTCACCGTTGAGGGTAGCGATTCCCAGGCCAAGATCATCACCACGACCGCCAAGGCGGCGGGCATAAGCAAGCACACCATCGGCCGTCACTTTTAGTGCAAACGCATCGAATTCACCCAGGTGTTTTCCGCCAGGAAAATCTCTGGAGAAGGTTGTTCCAGTCACGAAGGCATTGCTTCCGTCGACCGCTATGGCGAAGCCCTTGTCTTGATCCCGGCCACCAATCAACACGCTGTAGGTCACGTCCGCGCCGGTCGCGTTCAAAGCCACGACGAACACGTCGTTCTCTCCCTCGGTGGTCCCGGCCAGGGGAAAGTCGATAGAGTCGGTCTCACCGGTCACATAGGCCGCGTCTCCAGACACGTCGATTCCGGTGGCTGAGTCCATGCCACTGCCACCCAGGTAAGTCGCGTAGATCAGGCCACTGCCATCAGCGTTGACCTTGGCAACAAAGCCATCCACCTGGCCCACTGTCAGGTCAAAAGCACCGGGCGTCACGGGAAAATCGATGGATGGCGTGCGGCCGGCAACGTACCCGTTACCGGCGCTATCCCCGGCAATATCGTTGGCGATCTCCCAGGAGCTACCGCCGAGGAAGGTACTGTAGATCAAATCCTCTTCGCCGCTCCGTGATTCCTGCTTTTTTGCCGCTGCATTGCGAGCGTATGGCCCACCGATCTCAAATACTCCGGCGCTTGTCTGCCTGACACGTTCGTCAGTCACCGGTTGGCCCGGGCGGCCACCAGTGGCAACTGGCAGCGCCAGGCGAACCTCACCGACCCCGGTCTGCAACTGCAGGCTATTGCCGGATACCACTACCCCTTCTACTCCCTCCACCTGCAGGCGCACCCCCTCGAGATTTGCCTGGGGTTGGGCTTCCAGACGCCAGGGCATGATCCCTCGCCCGCCTTGCGCATCGACTACCAGGTCGATGCCCGGGTAAAGGTTGCGATAGCGAACACCTTGCCAGACCGGCACCTCGGCCACCCACTCGTCGCGATCCTGACCGTGCAGGTAGGAAACATGGACCGGTAGAGCACCAAATGGCTGCAGTTCGGAGGCTGGGTTGGAATCGAGAAAGCTCAACCGCACATGAACCCCGTCGACCGTGCCGTCAGCCGGCCAGGTCTCGTCACCCTGCGGTTCCTCCAGCAAGCTCAGCCACAGAGAGTCATCTGTAACCCACAATCTGCCCCCCATGAGTGCCATGCTGTACCCTTCACCGCCTCCATGCTGCCCAACCTCTTGTTCCAGGAAAGCTGGCTGGCTGGGTTCCGCCGGCACCATTGAGCCGGTAACCGGACCCTGCTGCCAGGCATATACCGCGACACTTCGGTGAAAAAAGGGCAAAGAGCAGGCCAGGATAATCAGCAGGCCGATCAATCTGCGAGGCCACGACAAGGAAAGCATAGGCCAAAACCTCCTGAATAACAGCGGGAGCCAGACGGAAACTACTGTTGCCAACCCCACTCTTGCGCGACGCTGATGATATCAGCTACATCGATCTGCATGGAGTTGTCGAAGTCCAGATAGTCTGGACATTGCGGCGTGCCTATTGGCTGGTTGAAGCAACCTGCCACCGTAAGAACATCGGCGATATCCACGTCGCCGTCACAATCGGGCGGAGGGGGATGAACGTCAAAGGGGTAACATGCCGGCGCGGAGGTTTTGGCGAGCTTTTGCCGTCCCTGATCGCCGATCCATTGGATACCCATGCTGGATGCCAGGCCAAAGGGCGAAGCACCGCCCGGCATCTGATACACCGTCCAACCGCCGCTGTTGACGATGGTCGACCAGGTGCCTGGCGTATAGGCCAGGGTGCCGGAGCGGGTTGTGGCCGTGCCGGACGAGCCGGATGGCGTGCTGCACGAAGGTGTGAGCGTCTGGTCGCTGGCCGGGAGGGTACTGACCGTTCCGCTGGCCTCTGCAGGGTTGAGATTGCCCACGGTCCCGGTGCCGCTGCTGCTCTCGGTGTACCATACTGTGGAACCTTCAAGTGCAACCCACTGGGGGTTGGTGCCGGCCGGCAGCGAATAGCTGGTCAGGCGGTTGAGTCCCGGTTCCAGGCGCGCCAGGGTGCCTACCGCGGTAGTTGCCTTGGGCAGCACCGGCTGCGGCAGGGAGGGACGCCGAGGCACACCGGCCGGCGCGTCAGCCCACCAGAGGTTACCGCTGTCATCCAGCAGCATGCCAGCCGGATTGCTGTCGCCTTCCAATTGCCAGGTACGCAACCGGTTGGTCGCTGCATCCAGGCGCATGACCTTATCGCCCGCCCAACTTCCCAGCCAGACCTGGCTGCCATCCACCACCAGGTAATAGCTGGATGTACCGCCGGATGGGGAAAAGCTGCAAAGCTCGCCGGTCAATCGGTTGAAACGGAAAAGTTTCGAGCTGGAACCGAACCACTCACTGAACCATACGTTGTTGCTGTCGTCAATAGCCACGCCCCACAGGTTGACATTGCCGGCCGTTCCGGCGGCCCAGGTAGTCCTGGCTCCGGTCTGGGTGTTGATGCGTCCGAAGATCTCGGCGCCATCGGTCCACCAGATGTTGCCGCTGGCATCCGCCCTGGCATCCTGAGGCGTGATTCCCTGATAGACCGTATAAGCCCCGGAAGCGGGATCGACACGCCAGATCTCCCGGCTTATCGGGTCGCTGAGATAAAGCATGTCGGCCGGGCCCCGGTTTACCTCATATACCAGGCCACCGGGGGTCAGATTGGCCTCCTGAACGCTGAGATCGGCTGCAGCAACGGTGGCCAGCAGTGCGACCAGCAGCAGGCAGGTGGCCGTGACTGCGATCCGTCGTGAGGGAATGATCATTGGGTGTTATTCCTCCATGCGGAATGGGGCGATGGGTGGGTGCCCATCGCCCCAGTGAGCTGGCGCTGATCAAGGCCATTCGTGCAAGTCGAAGTCGTCCTTTTGGATCAGCGCCAATCTTGGATGTGGTCGCCGCCTGCTCAGTCGCGCGCGGGCGGCAGGATTATCTCGTCGCCGCGCACGGGCGGCAAGATTATCTTTTCGTCGATCACGGGCATACCAGGCCATGGCCAATCCCAGTCGATGTAGTGGATGCCGTTGTTGTAGCCATCCAGCTCAGAGGCCAGAGTGAGGATCGTCATGCGATTCCCGGACCCCAGCGCGCTATTGACTGCATCGATCACACCTTGTACGGTGTAGGGATAGTAGACGATCGGGCTGGTGCAGCCTGGGTCGTTCGGGTCGCAGGACATGAGCACGTCGCGTCCGAGCGTCGAGTCATGGACGGCGACACCGGCCGGATGCTCCGGCACGTCCAACGTCTCGTGGAACGAGGCGTTGAGCAGCGCCGCCACGCCGGCCCGCAGCAAGATCTCCTTGGCCCCGGTGATGCGCGGCCCTCCCTTGAACGAAAGGGCATTCATCAGGTTCAGGTCGGAGAAAGGATCGGTGAAACCACGGGGCGTTTCGGTCAGGTAGGCCGAATCGAACACATCACCAAGCAGGTCAGATGTGTTGAAGGCCGTGTAAACCCAGGCGTTGTGATCGCTGGGGGTACCTGGTCCATGAGTCTTCCAGAAGCCGGGCGTAAAGGCCCAGTAGGACACCGTACAAGTATCCGACGAGCTACGCTCGATTTCGTTCGGTAAACCGGTCCAGGCCGGCAGTGTTGCCACGGCCGATATGGTATTGCTCACCGACGGATAGGGTGCGTTCGGTATCTCGACGTAGAAGGTCAAGGTTTCGCCCTGCGCCAGATCGATCGATGTGCCAGCCGGGATGACGGTGCCATCCCCATCCATCACATCCTCGTCGAGGGTCACGATCAGATCGACGTCACCTGTATTCTCGAGTACCACATCGAACACAGCGATACTTCCGACGAAGATCGGATCCTCGGCACAGGTCTTGCTTAGGGTATAGTCGGGATGGAGCAAGTCGACGCTCGCCGCGCCAGAGCCAGAGATCTCGTTCAGGAAGCCATCGGGGTTGTAGACGGCCGTGGCGGTGTTGACCAGTGGGTCAGGATCGCCCGGCTGGACGGTGTAGGTGTAGCTAAACGTGCAGCTGGCATCCGCAGCCAGGGGGCTGCATGCGGCCAGCGGCGTCACACCCGGTACCAGAGTGTCCTGGAAGCTGTACAGGATCAGGTCAGGTGAATCGGCCGACGAATTGTTGACGATCTCGATCGTGTAAGTGATGTCATCGCCAGCCTTGCTGTACGCGTGGCTTGCGGTCTTGGTCAGATCGATCGCCGGTTGGAACAGATTCACCGAGTGCTGCGCCGTGTCGTCGTACTCGTTCAGGAAACCGACAGGGCTGCAGATCACTTCGGCGGTGTTGACGAACGGGTCGGCAGCTCCCACCGGAATCGGGAAGTCGGTCACGTTGATCACGTGGCTGGCTCCCGACACAACCGTAAAGATCTCATCTACGCCTACCAGAGCATCAGTCACCCTGCACTCCAGGTTCGGGGTGTCAGGTGAGCTGTTGTTGTCCAGCGTGATGGTGTAGTCCACGGGGTCGCCGATCTTGCTCAGTTCATCGCCTGTCTTGGTCAGATCGATCGCCGGTTGGAACAGATTCACCGAGTGCTGCGCCG
>JAYELL010000059.1 GCA_034717495.1 Chloroflexota bacterium
CATGACTCGCGCCAGAATGGGGAGACGCGGCGACATGGGGACGCGGGGACGCGGGGACACGGAGACACGGGGACACGGAGACGCGGAGACGCGGCGATACGGCGATGCGGAGACTCTGACACTCTGAAAAGCAACACCTGCGTCATTCATATCGGGGTCTTCCGAGTCAAGGTCGGGTTTAGATTATCAGGACGAGCGATGCCAGCGCCAGGACCAGAATGACAGCGAACATGGCGACAATTGGCCACTCGTCCTTTTCGGCGTAGTAACCGGGGCTGACGATGACGGTGTAGAACAACATGCCGATAGCGACCAGATAAAGCCACTGGCTCCAACTTTGGCCGGTGAGCAGGCCGACGCTTCCGGCTACCAGGGCAATGGCCGTGACAAACTCGGCGTCGTAGCCGGGACTGACCTGGGTCGCCCGCACGAGGGACGGTTGCCATCCACGAATGACCTGCGCGCAATTCGTGCATTCGTGGCCCCGTTCGTGGACGGCGGGCTCAAGCATTCTTCTCGGATCGGCTGCTGCCGTGCCTCCCGGCACGCCTGCTGGCGTGGCGTAGCGTCGCAATGACTTGGCGATAGGGGGACGCTGCGACACTCCGACATTCTGACATTCCGAACTCTGTCTTGCCGGTTTTCACTTGACTCAGAAACGATTTCGTGCTAAATTTCCGTTATCGGACACACCAGTTGAACCAGCAGCTGTTTTCTCACCAAACGCTCAATCCGCTTGATCCGATTTTCTGCCCGTCCATCAGAAGGCGCCTTCTGTTGATCACCTCCAGAGAACGAGTGAATTTAGCGCTTACTCACCGCCAGCCAGACCGGGTTCCCCTGGATCTGGCAGGAAGTGTTGTGACCGGCATGGCGGCCAGTGCGGTCTATCAACTGCGTCAGGCGTTGGGTCTGGATGAGCCCGGTACACCGGTCAAGGTCATCGAGCCGTATCAGATGTTGGGCGAGGTCAAGGCCGATCTGATGGAGGTGCTGGGGGTGGACGTGGTTCCGTTGCAGGGAAACAGGACGATTTTCGGTTTTCGCAATGTGGACTGGAAACCGTGGACGACCTTTGATGGCGCTCCGGTGCTGGTTCCCGGTGGCTTCAATACCGAGCCGCAAGAAAACGGCGATATCATGATGTATCCGGAGGGGGACAGATCGGTAGCGCCCAGCGGACGGATGCCCAAAGGGGGCTGGTACTTCGATGCCATCATCCGCCAGCCGTTTATCGACGATGACAATCTGAACGTCGAGGATAATCTCGAGGAATTCGGTCCCATTTCCGATGAAGACCTCGAATATCTCCGCGCTGAGGCAGAGCGGCTGTACACAAGCACCGATAAGGCGCTGCTGGCCAATTTCGGCGGCACTGGTTTTGGCGACATTGCTCTCGTTCCGGCCCCCTGGCTCAAGGATCCCCGCGGTATTCGCGATGTGGAGGAATGGTACATCAGCACCATTGCGCGACGCGACTACGTCTATCAGGTGTTCGAGCGGCAATGCGAGATCGGGCTGGAGAATTTGACACGCATCCATGAGGTTGTGGGCGAAAATGTGACAGCCATCATCGTCACCGCTACCGATTTCGGCATGCAGCGCGGCTGTTTCATCTCACCTCGGTCCTATCGGGACCTCTACGCACCTTTCCACCGTGAAGTTAACAGCTGGATCCATGCCAACACCAGCTGGAAAACATTCATTCATTCCTGCGGCTCTATCATGCCGCTCATCGACGACTTCATCGAGGTCGGATTCGATATTCTCAACCCGGTTCAAACCTCGGCGGCCAACATGCAGCCGCAGGAGTTGAAGCAGCGGTTTGGCGAGCGCATCACCTTTTGGGGCGGCGGCGTGGACACGCAGCAGACCTTTCCAAATGGCTCGCCCGATGAGGTGCGCCGCGAAGTGCGCGAGCGCATCGAGGTTTTCGGTGAAGGTGGCGGCTTTGTGTTCAATACCATTCACAATGTTCAGGCCAACGTGCCTGTCGAAAACATCGTCGCCATGTACGAGACGGTACGAGGCGACGATTCCTACTAATTGGAGGCAGTCAGACATTATCTGGACAATCCCTTCCTCATCAAGGATATGGTCGAAACAAATCAACGCCGCTCCATCGAGGGATTATTCAGGTAAGTTCTGTCTTGATGATTTACCTAACTCTTTCAACCCATCTCACCCATCAAATGGAGGACAGGAACCATGACTACCGAAAAGAAATCTCGAAAAGAGATTAGCATGCGTGTTGCCTTGACGTTCATGGCAGTTGCTGCTGTCGTGATCATTCTGGCGGGCTGCGCCGCGCCTATTGTGCCTGCCGCAGCGCCGGCCGCGGCACCAGATACAGCCGCGGAACCGGCGGAACAGGAAGGCCCGAAACGAAAGGTCATCTTCGTCACTCACGACCTCAATCCTTTCTTCATCCCTGCCATCATCGGCCTGAAGGACTTTGGCGAGATGGCGGGGTGGGAGACCGAGTTCATTGGGCCAACCATCCATGACACCCAGGGGACCATCGAGTACCAGTACAATGCTCTAGCGGCCCAACCCGACGCTGTCGGATTCACTGCTGTGGATAGCGATGCATTCCTGGATCCTATTCGCCAGGCGCAAGAGGCAGGTATTCCCGTAGTTCTCTTCAACACCCGGGCGCCTGGAGTGAAAGAGGAAACCGGCGTGGCCTATGTCGGGCAGGATTTCGTCCAGGCCGGGCATATCGCCGGCTATGAGCTGGGCAAGTACATCACCGAACACACTGGCAAAACGGAAGGCCTGGTCGTACAACCCATCATCGCTCCCGGCCACTTCGCCCTGGAGACCCGCAACAGCGCCGGCACCGAAGGCCTGCAACGCTACAACGAGGAATTCGGCACCAACTTCACCACCGAGGCGCTGGCAACTACCACTGAACCAGACCAGGCGATGGCCGACTTCGAGGCCAAGTGGGCAGCCGACGGCGACAAGATCGTAGGCTGGTTGGCCGCCGACTTCACCCACACCTTCGTCGGTGATTGGGCCAAGAAGAATGACCTGGTAGGTCAATTTGCCGTGGGCGGCTACGACCTGCTTGACGCCACCATGACGAATATCAAGGATGGCTCCGTCGACTTCTCCATCGGCCAGAATCCCTATGGCCAGGGTTTCCTCACTGCCGCCCTGATCTTCCAGCAATTGGAGCGAGGTTATCCCGCCAGCGACATCGATACCGGCGCCGAACTCATCGATGCATCGACCATCGATGCCGTTATCGAGCGCGAAACGCTGTGGAAAGAAGCCGGCCAGGAGCTTGGTTTCGACCTTGAAACCGGCGGCTAAGGCGCATTGAAGTCCCATCTATCGCGCCACGATCCGGTGCCGTAGCAGACAGAGCCCCATGCATAACCTTCAGGCCAGTTTACACCGTCGCGTGATGACAGGTATCGCAACTGAACCTGGTTGGTTTGCATGGGGTTTGCCTATAGCTTTCGATTGACGATAGCGATGGAGGTTGGAAAACCTGTGACCGACAACAACCGCAGACCTTTTCTCGAATTGCGAGGTATTGAAAAGCACTTTGGCCATGTGAAAGCACTGCAAGGCGTTGATTTCGATATCGCTGAAGCGGAAGTCATCGCTCTTGTTGGCGACAATGGCGCCGGCAAATCGACTCTCATCAAGGTTATTTCCGGCGCCCATCAACCCGACGCCGGTGAGATTCGCATCGACGGACAGCCCGTTGAGTTTCACAACCCAAGGGATGCATTGGAGGCGGGCATCGCGACAGTCTATCAAGACCTGGCTTTGGTGGATCAGCGGGATGTTGCCTCGAATATCTTTCTTGGGCGAGAGCTGACGCGAGGGTTGGTGCTCGATAAAAAGAAGATGGTCGAGGAAACAGGCCGGGTTTTAAACGAACTGCGCAGCGACATCCCCTCGGTGCACACAGAAGTCGGCATGCTTTCGGGCGGCCAGCGACAGGCCGTCGCCATCGCGCGGGCGCTCAACCAACGCCAGGGTATGCGGATGATCATCATGGATGAACCGGTCGCAGCCCTGGGCATCGAGGAAACGCGTAAGGTTTTGCGGCTGATTGCCCGCTTGAAGTCGCAGGGATTCGCCATCATCGTCATCAGCCACAATCTGGAACATATATTCTCTGTAGCGGATCGAATCGTCGTGTTACGGAGAGGCAGGCTGGTGGGCATTCGCCAGCGAGAAGAGGTCACCGCAACCGAGATCGTTCATCTCATCGTCGGCGCCGAGTTTTCCTAGAACGAATCAGGTGATGATATGAATCAAGACCCGGAAAAGCTTATCGATCATCAAGAAGTCGATGCACTTTTGGATGATTTGGGCGCAGATGCTGAGGATAAGACAATCGCGGAGGATTCCTCCCGCTCCTCCTTTCTCAGGCGCGCGCGCGGGGCGAGTACGCTGATTGCGGCTCTTCTCATTTTCACAGGATTGTCGTTGGCGACTCCGCTATTCCTGACTGTTCCCAACGTGATGCTGGTGGCGCGGCAGATATCGATTCTGCAGATTATTGCCATCGGTATGACCTTTCTGTTCATTTCCAGGGAGATCGACCTGTCGGTTGGCTCCATCTATGGTTTTTTGGCGGTCGCTTTGGCAACGCTCATCGCCAAGAACTCGGTCGACCCCTGGATAGCAATGGGGTTGGTCGTGGTATTGGGCGGTTTCATCGGTTTCATAAACGGATTTGTGACAACGCAATTTGGCATTCCCTCCTTTATCGTCACGCTCGGCAGCTTGAGCATACTTAGAGGCGCAGCATTGTTGCTGAGCGGCGGCTGGCCCATCTCTCTCAAGCTGGCTGATGACCATTCCTTTCCCACGCTGACAGATGGGCGCCTTTTCGACACGGTACCGGCGCAGATTTTCTGGATGTTGGTTCTTACCATCGCAGCGGGGTTTTTGTTGCGTAAGACCAAGTTCGGCGCTCATGTTTTTGCTACCGGCGGCAATGAGGAGGCTGCCGTTCTTTCCGGCATTCCTACCAAGCGCGTCAAAACCCTCTGTTTCGTGATGACAGGCGCGCTGTGCGGTGTCGCCGCCGGGCTGCTTCTGGGCCAGGTCGGTAGCGGCTTTCCCCTCACCGGGCAGGGCCTCGAGCTGGATGTTATCGCAGCGGTCGTCATCGGCGGCACGCCACTGTGGGGCGGCTCCGGCAGCATCTTCGGCACCCTGCTCGGTTCAGCGATTATCGGCATGATCACGAATGGCCTGGTGCTGCTGGGCGCCAGCGCCTATTTGGAGCCTGTGGCCAAGGGCGCCATCATCGTTCTGGCGGTGCTGGCCGATACGCTCATCCGCCGCCGTGTTACGTAGCGATATCCACGCAACACTCATCTTGTTGACCGGGAGAACCAGCTATGCCTACGCTTGAGCCAGGAACTATCGTGCGGGTCTTGCAGGAGGATTGGGCCCCATTTCAGAATATCCGGCGCACAGTTCAGGCGTTCACAGAGCGAACCGGCGTCAAGGTTGAGGTTGTCCTGAGCGAGATCCCTGAGTTCTGGGAATTGATTGACCGCAGTTTCCGCCAGGATGAGCCACCTTTCGACCTCGTCGGCGCAGATGAGATCATGCTGATGCAGTATGCACGGGAAGGCATAGCGGAAGCTCTGGATGGCCTTGTCACTGCGGATGATTATGACTTGAGTGATTTTGAGCCGGCGGTTCTGGATGCGCTGAGTTACAAGGGGCGCCTGTATGGCCTGCCTTATGCCGCCGTCGCAAGTGTGCTCATCTACCGCCAGGACTTGTTTGAGCGCCACGGGTTTGAGGTGCCGCAGACGATGCAGCAGTTGACTGACACGGCACTCGCCATCCAGGAGGCAGTGCGTGCGGATGGGCAGGAGGAATTCTACGGTATTACCTTGCGGGGCGCTCCCAGTTGCGGATTGAATTTCTGGACGATTGGCTCTACCTGGGCGCCGGCCTGGAGCGTCAAATGGTACGACGACACAGGCAGACCCACTCTGGACACGCCCGAATTCCTGGCCGCTCTCGAAAACTATCTCGACCTGCTGCATCGCGCCGGCCCGCCGGAATCCTGGAAATTCGGCTTCGTCGAGTGCATGGATTGTTATCTCGGCGGCAAGGCGGCCATGGTGATTGAGCCTGCAAACGAAGCTTCGATGGTTTATGAACATGGCGGGCCGATTGCAGATGGAACCAGCACAGCGCTGGTCCCCGCTGGACCGCTGGGCACGCGCCATGCCGGACTCTATTGCCCTCCCTATGCAATCCCGGCGAAATCTCCAATGAAGGATGCGGCCTGGGAACTGGCCAGGTTGCTCTGTTCGGCGGAAGCTGTGCTGGATGACGCCCTGCGCAGCGGCATGGTCGAGGTTGCACGCAGGTCGGTGCTGGAAGATGAGCGATTCGTAGCTCGTTTCCCGGCCAATTTGGTGGAAACAACCCGAAACACGCGGGCGATCGCCCGCGCCGAGCGGCCAACACCGCGGCAGGGACTGCTCGTCGGAGATATCATCGGCGAGGAATGCGCCCTCGCCCTGGCCGGTGAACAGACTGCCCGCCAGGCCCTGCGACATGCTCAGCAGCGGGTCAGTGCTTTGGGCCCGCCGGATTAGTGATGAAATCTATTTCTGCGATACCAGGTTGCCGGGTGGAACATGGGGAATTTCGCGGCTGGAAGGCTGTTTATCTGCAGAATGGCCTGGTCACGGTAGCAGCGGTCCCCGACCTTGGCGGCCGTATCATGGCCTACGACCTGGGCGAATTTCCATATCTTTACGTTGAACGGGCGTTGGCAGGGAAGCTGTTTGGGGCAGAGGAGAATCTGGGCGACGGCTCGCTGGCAGCCTGGAAGAACTATGGCGGCGACAAGACCTGGCCCTCTCCCCAGGGTTGGGACAACGACGAGCAATGGCACGGCCCGCCCGACCCGATTCTTGACTCTGGCCGCTTTCAGGTGATCGACCTGACATCCACACCTGACTCGGCCGCCATCGAGATGGTCAGCCCGCCAGACCCCCGCACCGGCCTTCAGATCACGCGCCGCCTGACATTGCATCGGGGCAGCAGCCGCCTGACCCTGGACCTGTCCTTTACCAACATCTCGGATAGAAGGATTCGCTGGAGTATCTGGGATGTAGTGCAGCTGCGAGCCGAGCACGAGGCGTCGGATGGTTCGCTACAGCCCGACACTTCATGCGTCGTCACGGCCCCGCTCAATCCTGCCAGCCGTTTTCCCCGTGGTTTCTCCGTCATGTTCGGGTCGCAGGACAATCCACAATGGCAGGTTGAGCCTGAAACGGGATTGTTCGTCGGGCGCTACCTCAGCGAGATGGGAAAGGTGGGCATCGATTCCTCCGGTGGTTGGATTGCCTTCAGCAATGAGAGAGCAGGCTACACCTTTGCCGAGCGTTTTACCTACGACCCTGCGGCGGTATATCCTGACGACGGTGCCACAGTAGAGTGCTGGACGACCGGCAGAGGCGTTGTTGGCAATCTCAGCTTCGAGGACAGCCAGGTTTTCCACATGGAGACCGAGGTACTCAGCCCGCTTTTTACCTTCCAGCCAGGCCAGCGCCGCTCTTTCCGGATCGAATGGGGCGCGTGCCGCTTACCTGGTCGGGTGGTGGATGTGCAGCCGGGCGGATGCTCGTTCCAGGTCTTGAGCGTGCAAGGGGAAAATGGCGATTTTCGGGTAGGTGGCGTGTTCGGTGTGTTCGACTATGCAGAACTCAGTTTGGTCGGCAAGGATGAAACAGGGAATGAGAAATACAGAGTCTCACTGGGTAGTGTCAGCCCCCTGGAATCTGCGACGGTTGATTCGTCGCTGCCATTTTCCCTCGATGCGACAGTGTTGGAACTGCAAGCCACCGCCGTGAGCGACCGCCAGTCCCGTCTGCTGGCGAGCGTTCACCTGAAACAGGGTTGACGAAATGGCTGGCAAGTGATCTTTGAACGTATGCAAATGGAGAAATCATGAATTCCCGAGAACGTGTACAAACCGCACTCAACCACCAGGAACCTGACCGTGTCCCCTTCGACCTGGGGGGCACGCCCATGTCAGGCATGCACAGGATCGCTTACAAGAATCTGCGCGCCTACCTGGGCCTGCCCGAGGTCGAGATCAGGGTGGTGGACAGCATCCAGCAGTTGGCCGCCATCGACGATGACGTGGCCGACCTGCTGAAGATCGATATCCACAACGTGGCCCCTCGCTCATCCGCCAAGTACAATCTGGTCTACAGGGACGAGGGCGATTACACCGCCTATACCGATGAGTGGGGTATCGGTTGGCGCAGCCCCAAGAAGGGCGGCCTCTATTACGATATGTATTCCTGGCCGCTGGCACCCTTTGAAACGGCTGAGGAAATCGCCGCCAATTACACCTGGCCCGATGCCGGTGATCCCAACCGGTTTGCAGGCCTGCGGGAACGCGCCCTGGAGACCATTGAACAGGGCAAAGCGGTGGTGGTTGGTTCACTGTCAGCAGGCGTATCAGAAATGCATGCCTGGACCCGCGGCTTCGAGAAATACTTCACCGATTTCTATCTCTATCCTGATTTGGCTGAGTACATCATGGATCAAGTGGTCGAGCTGAAGATGATCTACTGGGAGAATGTATTCAATGAGATCGGCGATCTGGCGGATGTGGTGATCGAGGCGGACGACCTGGCCGGGCAAAAGAATCTCTTCTTCTCGCTTGATATGTATCGCCAGTACATCAAGCCGCGCCACACCAGGTTATTTTCCTTCATGAAGGCCCGCACCAACGCCAAGCTATTCTATCACTGTGATGGCGCGTTGCTGCCCCTTCTCTGGGATCTCAAGGAATCGGGCATCGATGTCCTCAATCCCTTGCAGAAGAGCGCCGCCGGTATCGACTACGACGCCATCAAAAAAGAATACGGCAATGATATCTCCTTTTGGGGGGCGGGCGTGGATACCCAGCGCGTGTTCGATCGCAGCACGCCGGAGGAAGTGCGCGAGGATACACGCCGCAACATCGAGATCATGGCCCCAGGCGGTGGATTCGTTTGCACGCCCATCCACAACACTCAGGCCACAGTATCACCTGAGAACTACATGGCCTTCTGGGAGACGCTGCAGGAAGAGGGCGTTTACTGAGGCGATGCGGTGATGAGGAGACACGCGCCAGCACGCTACGCCAGCAGGCGTGCCGAGAGGCAGCAAGCGGTGCGGGAGCTAGGCGGACCGAGAGGTCGGGACGCGGGGAACTTACCTCACACCGAAAGGTGCCCCTGTCGGGGCGGTACGTCGCCTGACTCACGCCGCAATTGCGCTGGCGCGCTCCAGACTGCGTTTCAGGTCCCCTTCTCCCTGCATGCAAACAAAGACGATCCGGACCCGCCTGCAGTTGATCGCGGCGGATCCGGATTGTTAGCTTGCCCGAACGACACGGTCACGTGGCGGTGAAATGTACGGGTAACCGGTTGCAGTTTGCTGCAGACTAGCTCCCACCGGCCAGCGTTGCCGCCATCTGGATCTCCGGCCCGGCCAGGGCTTTGGAGACGGGGCAGTTTTCCTTGGCCGCCAGGGCCAGCTCCTGCAGCTTGGCGTCGTCCAGGCCGGGTACATCGGCCACGGTGTCCAGTTCGATGAGGGTGATGGTGGGACCCTGGCGCAGGTGGACCTTGGCGGTGGTGGTGATGCTGTTTGGGGTGAAGCCCTCGTCGGTCAGCAGGGCGGAGAGGAACATGGAAAAACAGCCGGCATGGGCAGCGCCGATCAGTTCCTCCGGGTTGGTGCCTGGTTTTTCCTCGAAGCGCGTGGTGTAGGAATAGGCCACATCAAAGGCACCACTGCCACCTTTCATGGTGCCACTGCCCTCTTTCAGCGTACCGTTCCAAACCACGTGTGCTTTTCGAACTGCCATCTTTTTCCTCCATGAGTTGTGAGAGTCTGTCGGGCGGATGGTGATTACAAGGCAATCATCATCCGTTCATGGTTAATGGTAACATACTCGCCTAACAACCTCCTGATTACCGATTGCCGATCACTGCCCACTAACCCACTGTCCCCGGCTTGCGCCAGTTTGACCGGATCCTACTGGGCGCGCCGGATCACCGGCAAATGAATCTGTTTATCCAACTGCTGATTGACAAACACGCCACCACCTGTACCGGCGTAGATGGTGGAGGGTGTCATTGGGTCGATGGCCAGGGCCGAGACACCGAGAATGGTCAGGCCGTCGTTGATGGCATTCCAGCTCCCACCGCCGTTGATGCTTTTGAACACGCCGCCGCCGTAAGTCCCTGCAAAGAGCGTGGACGGCGTCACCGGATCGATCGCCAGGGCCATAACATTGGTAGAAGTCAGGCCGTCGTTGATGGCGCTCCAGCTCCCACCACCGTTGGTGCTTTTGAACACGCCGCCGCCGATAATCCCTGCATAGAGGGTGGAGGGCGTCGCCGGGTCGACGGCCAGGGCCATAACCATGGTGCCGGTCAGGCCGTCGTTGATGGCATTCCAGCTCCCACCGCCGTTGATGCTTTTGAACACGCCGCCGCCGGAAGTCCCAGCATAGAGGGTGGACGGCGTCACCGGATCGATCGCCAAGGCACGAACATTGGTAGAAGTCAGGCCGTCGTTGATGGCGCTCCAGCTCCCACCGCCGTTGATGCTTTTGAACACGCCGCCGCTGTAAGTCCCTGCATAGAGGGTGGACGGCGTCACCGGATCGATCGCCAGGGCCCAAACATCGGAAGAAGTCAGGCCGTCGTTGATGGCATTCCAGCTCCCACCGCCGTTGATGCTCTTGACTACGCCGCCGAGGCCAGTCCCAGCATAGAGGGTGGAGGGCGTCACCGGGTCGATGGCCAGGGCAAAAACAGTGGAAGAAGTCAGGCCGTCGTTGATGGCGCTCCAGCTCCCACCGCCGTTGATGCTCCTGTATATGCCGCCCCATGTTCCAGCATAGAGGGTGGAGGGCGTCGCCGGGTCGATGGCCAGAGTATTAATAGGGACAGAACCGGCCAGGCCGCTGTAGTGCCAGTTCCCGCCGCCGTTGATGCTCTTGTACACACCACCCCACAATGCCCCGGCATAGAGGGTGGTCGGTATCACCGGGTCGATGGCCAGGGAGTGAACTTCAACAGGCCGCCAGTTCAGACCGTTGTTGACGACATTCCAGCTCACGCCACTGTCGGTGCTCCGGTACACACCACCGAACCCTGCCCCAGCAAAAAGGGTGGAGGGCGTGGCCGGGTCGATGGCCAGAACATAAACAGTGGAAGTGATCAGGCCGGTGTTGACTGCGCTCCAGTTATCGCCGCCGTTGATGCTCTTGAAGACGCCACCACCTGTTCCGGCGTAGAGGGTGGTCGGCGTGGCCGGGTCGATGGCCAGAGCATAAACAGTGGAAGTGATCAGGCCGGTGTTGACTGCGCTCCAGTTATCGCCGCCATCGATGCTCTTGAAGACACCGCCGCCTTCTGTCGCTGCGAAAAGGGTGGAGGGCGTGGCCGGGTCGATCGCCAGGGCAAAAATACGAGTTGCGGTCAGGCCGGTGTTGACCGCGCTCCAGTTATCGCCGCTGTCGATGCTCTTAAAAACGCCACCGTATTCTGTCCCAGCGAAAAGGGTAGAGGGCGTCGCCGGGTCGATGACCAGGGCGTTAACACCTAAATGCCCGCCCAGACCGCTGCTGATGGAGCGCCAGTTTCCGCCGCCGGTGGTGCTCCTGTACATGCCGCCCCATGTTCCAGCATAGAGGGTGGTCGGCGTCGCCGGGTCGATGACCAGGGCCCTGATAATGGGATTGGTCAGGCCGGTGTTGTGCCAGTTATCGCCACCATTGGTGCTTTTGAACACGCCGCCGCCGGAAGTCCCAGCATAGAGGGTGGACGGCGTCACCGGATCGATCGCCAGGGCCCCAACAGTGGGAAAGGTCAGGCCATCATTGACCGCGTTCCAGTTCCCGCCGCCGTTGGTGCTCTTGAATACGCCGCCGGAAAATGCTCCGGCATAAAGGGTTGTCGGTGTTGCCGGATCAATTGCCAGGGTGGAAATAAAGTTGTAAAAAGGTCCAATACCGGTCCAAACATTGATCCCGGCGGAGGCAGTTCCCGCCTGGCCAGTGCTCACCAGGGCCAGAAGGCTGATAATAAGGACTATCCTGAATATGGATCGAGGTAGCATTTGGTTTCCCTCCGCTGTGCAATCCTTTTCACGTTGTATCGGTCAGTATATCCGAGGTGACATGGACTGTCAATTTGCCCCGCAGTATTGGCGCCGTTGATGCCGCGAGCGCAGGACGCGGGGACGCGGGGAGGGGGAGACATGG
>JAYELL010000060.1:0-55888 GCA_034717495.1 Chloroflexota bacterium
GCGGGCCGGTGTTGATCCAGCGGGTAAGTGCTTCCCTCTGTCAACTCAAGCCTGGCTACCACCTTTCCTTCGGTGTTCCCAGCCGGTGCAGTGAAGTCAACTGAAGCAACCGCGATGCCATCGGGGCCAGTGACGTGGCGCCTGGGATGGGCGCGGAAGGATCGCCAATCGAATGATCTCCAGATCAGGGAGTTCAGGCATGGCTGAATTCTACCACAGGGTGAAACCGGGCAACAAGTGCGAATAGGTGCAACGCATTCCCGAGGGATTCTGGTCTCCGCCGGGATGGTGCCCGCTCCCAAACTGGGGCCTGGAAACGATCCGCGGTGAAATGCGTAACATCAGCTCCTCAGACATACAACTTGTCCAAAAGCCCAACCCGGTGTACTGTTGTATGCAGGAATTCTGTCTTTCTGATGAGGAGCTTTTCCAGCGTGACCGTTCGCGAGATTCAAGCCAGGGTTCTACTTTCACCGGTGAAACAGCCCGATACCTGGTTTGGCCTGAAATACAATATGAACCTCTACCGTGGCTGCCAGCATGGGTGCATCTACTGTGACTCCCGCAGCGAGTGTTACGGCATCAACGATTTCGATGGCGAGGTACTGGTCAAGGCCAACGCCGTGGACTTGTTACGCCAGGAGCTTGCCCGTAAACGGGTAAAGGGCTACATTGGTTCCGGCTCGATGAACGATCCCTATATGCCAGTGGAACGAAAGCTGGGTTTAACCGGTCGTGCCCTGGAGGTGGTTGCCGAATTCGCCTTTCCAATCCACATATTGACCAAGAGCGACCTGGTACTGCGCGACCTGGACACCCTGGAGGCCATCAATCGCACCAGTGCTGTGGTCAGCTTCACCATCACTACGCCTGATGATGGGTTGGCCCGGCAGGTCGAGCCGGGGGCACCTTCACCAACAGCCCGGTTTCGCGCCATGGCCACGTTGGCAGAGCGGGGCATTCGCACCGGAGTCGTGCTAATGCCGGTACTGCCCTTTCTGCAGGACGATCCGGACAGCATTGCCCAGATCGTGATCCGGGCCCACGAGAGCGGGGCCAGCCATGTGATTCCTTCGTTCGGCATGACCTTGCGGGACCGGCAGCGGGAACACTTCTATGGCGAGCTGGACCGGCGGTTTCCTGGACTCAGCCGGCGATACCGGCGGGCGTTTGGAGATAGTTACTTCGCCCCGGTGGATCGAATCGGCGAGCTGGAAACTGTACTTGACGACCTGATAACACGTTTTGGTCTGCTGCGTCGTGTTCCTCCCTATCGCCCCGTCGACGCACAGCAGCTGTCTCTTTTTTGACACACTGACTCATGTTACGCACTTGGCCAAGTTACGGGTCAAATGACATCCTGAGCCTGTCGAAGGGCGGCATTTGACCCGTTCGCTCCCTTCGGTCGCACTCAGTATGCAAACTGCGTAACTCCAGACACTGATATGATCACTCGATCTCCAGCCGCGGCACATCAAAGGATGCCCACTCCACATGAACAAACTGTACGATATCATCGTCGCCGGGGAAATAAATCCCGACCTGATTCTCTCCGATCCCGATCTGGAACCTCGCTTCGGACAACATGAAACCCTGGTCGAAAACGCCACCTTGACCGTGGGCTCATCGGCGGCGATTTTCGCCTGTGGCGCGGCTCGATTGGGCCTCACGGTGGGAATCATCGGCGTGGTCGGGGAAGATCTCTTTGGCCGCTTCATGCTCGATTCCCTGACAGAACGCGGGGTCGATGTTTCGAATGTCATCGTTGACCCTGAGCAGAAGACCGGGCTCAGCGTCATTCTCAGCCGGGGAACTGACCGGGCCATTCTTACCCAGGTTGGCGCTATCGACGCCCTGCGCGCCGAACAAATCCCCTCCGAATTGCTGAAAAAAGCGCGCCACCTCCATGTCACCAGCTACTTCCTGCAAACCGCTCTGCAACCAGACCTGCCCGACCTGTTCGCCCGCGCCCGGCTGCTGGGACTCAGCACCTCCCTCGACACCAACTGGGACCCCGACGAACGCTGGACTGGCGTTGAATCAGTGCTGGAGCACACGACGGTTTTCCTGCCCAACGAGATGGAAGTGTTATCGCTGACAGGGTTGGCCGATGTTCGGGAAGCCGCCCAATATCTGGCAACAAAAGCCGGGGTCGTGGCGGTAAAACTGGGCGAACAGGGTGCCATTGCCTGCTGCCAAAGCGAGTTTGTCCAGGCGCCATCCTTACCTGTGTCCGTCGCCGATACCGTTGGCGCCGGCGATTCTTTCGACGCCGGGTTTCTTTACGGTATACTCCATGGATGGGAGATGGAGAGGTCGCTGCGTTTGGGTGTCGTCTGTGGCTCCCTTTCGACAGTACAACATGGCGGCATCACCGGTCAGCCCACGCTGGAGCAAGCGCTTGCCACCCTGGAAAACACTTATTGGAGTTGAAGTATGAGCTCGTATTTGGATAACATAGTGGCGGCGCAGAAAGCTGGCGGGTCCATCGGCATCCCCTCCATCTGTTCCGCCCACCCTTTTGTCGTTGCAGCCGCCCTGCACCATGCACGGGCCAGCGATGCGCCGGTGCTGATTGAATCCACCTGCAACCAGGTGAACCAGTTCGGCGGTTATACCGGCATGACGCCCCGCGATTTCGTGGCCTATGTTTACGGCATGGCTGACGACGCCGGGCTTTCCCACGACCGCATCATCATCGGCGGCGACCACCTGGGCCCGAACCCCTGGCAGGATGAGCCCGCTGTGCAGGCCATGGATGAAGCGAGAGACCTGGTGCGGGACTGCGTGCTGGCGGGATACGAAAAGATCCATCTGGACGCCAGTATGAAACTGGCCGACGACGATTCCAGCGAGCCCCTGTCCAAACAGATTGCCGCGGCGCGAGCGGCTGACATGGCCCAGGTGGCGGAGGAAGCGTTCAGGCAATCAGCAGGTGCTGGAGCCCCGCGCTACGTCATCGGCACGGAGGTGCCCATCCCTGGTGGTGCGCAGGAGGAGGAAGGTAGCATCCGAGTCACCCAACCTGACGACGTGGCCGAGACCATCGAAATCACCCGAGCGGCGTTCCTGGCCCGGGGGTTGGAGGATGCCTGGCAGCGGGTCATCGCCGTGGTGGTGCAGCCGGGCGTGGAGTTTGGAGACAGCAGCATCTACGACTATGAGCGGATGGCGGCCTCGCCCCTGGTCGGTTTTATCGAGGCCGAGCCGCTCCTGGTCTACGAGGCCCATTCCACCGACTACCAGACGCCGGCAGCGTTGCGGCAGATGGTCGAGGACCATTTTGCCATCCTGAAAGTGGGCCCCGGTCTCACATTCGCTTTCCGCGAGAGGGTGTTCGCCCTGGCGATGATAGAGGAGGAGTTGCTGGCAGGTGAGAAGGACGTGACGCTTTCTGATATCCGTGAGACTTTGGATGAAGCGATGCTGGCGGATTCGATCTATTGGCGAAAACACTATCGGGGCTCGCCCCGGGAACAGTATTTCGCCCGCAGGTATAGCCTCAGCGATCGTTCGCGTTACTACTGGCCCGTTCCTGCGGTGCAGGCGGCGCTGGCGCAATTGCTGGCCAACCTGGAAGCGCATCCCATCCCGTTGTCATTGCTCAGCCAGTATTTGCCTTGCCAATACGAGGATGTGCGCAACCATCTGCTGGACAACTCTCCTCGGGAACTCATCCTCGACAAAATCCGCCGGGTGCTGGCCGATTATTCATCTGCCAGTGGAATTTCGGTTTCTGCCCCGGTCTCTGCCGCCAGCCGCGCTCGCGCCTCGGCCAACTGATCGTCCAGGTCATCCAGTTCGGCCATCATGGTCGGAGGCACGGAGTGAGCCGGCAGTCGCGCCTTCAGGTCGGCCAGTCGGGCTTCCAGGCTTGCCACCTCTGCCTGTAATTCTTCGGTCCTCTTCGAGTCCATGATTTCCTCTAAACGAGTACAGATAAGGCGTCGAGCCTGTGCGTAGCCCCCTTTTTGGGTCAGGCCTGGCAAGGGGCCAGTGGTCGACAAGCCCGGCTATTGTACACCTGCTCCGGCGGTTGGATCAAGTCCTCTGGCGTCGCTGGTCACGCCCTCGTAACACTCATTGCCCCAACTTGTCCCGCTGGCATTTCTCGCATATACTTTTTCATCGGTGGACAAAGCCTCATATCGAGGACAACGAGACGAGCTGATGCGATCGCCCTCATCCTGGGCGAGGAGGTGACGTAGTGGAACCTTTTCGGCGGCGCACCTATACCCTGAAAACCTTGTGGCAAGACTTCCGCGCTACCATGAGCCGGCGTGCTGCCATCCGCCAGGCCATGCGGGGGGGACGGGTCCCCGAGATCTTCCGCGAGCGGCTGATGCTGGTGGTCACCGAAGTGAACGGCTGCCGCTATTGCCGGACGTTTCACAACCGGGAAGCCCTGAAGGCGGGACTTTCGCAGGATGAGCTGCACGCCTTTTCCCAGGGTCTCATCCCCGAAGATGCGCCGGAAGAGCAACACGCTGCATTGCTCTATGCTCGCTACTGGGCGGAAAATGACGCCCGGCCTGATCCTGAAGCTACCCGCCAACTGGTCGGGCGTTATGGCCAGGAAACGGCTGAAGACATCCTCACGGTCCTGGGCATGATCCGCATGGGCAATCTTCTGGGCAATACCTGGGACTATCTGCTGTACCGGCTTTCTTTCGGCAGGCTTGGTTTGCTGGAAAGCGAGGCTGGCGATAGCGTCTAGTACAGCATCTTCTACTACGCGACGTGCGGCGGAAACCGGTGGACGATCCTGAACTCGCGCGGGCACCGGGACTGAGTTAGCCATCGCCAGGATGCGAACGGTTTGAGAAGTTTGCGGTTTTTGCGACAAAAGTGTACAATTGAATTGTACACAAGCGGAAAAGGAGTTGCAGAATGATCAGCATCGGTATTAGCGAGTTTCGAGCCAATATGAATCACTTCCTGTCTAAAGTGCAAAAGGGCGAAATCATTCTCCTCACATCCCGCAGCGCCGAAGTGGCGAAACTGGTTCCGCCTGATTACGCCCAATCGGTCGCACGCAAGGAACTGGAAGCGCTTCGCCAGACGGCTGTGGTCGGGGACGTATTGTCGCCGCTGGATGAGCATTGGAACGCATCTTCGTGATCCTCCTGGACACCCACGTCATCATCTGGGACGCCCTGGCTCCTGAACGACTGTCGAAGCATGCGCAGCAGGCCATCCTCCAGGCCAACGAGAGTGGTGGCATCCTGGTTTGTGATATCTCCCTGTGGGAGATCGCCATGTTGATCAAAAAGGGCCGTGTCCAGGTGGATGTTGATTGCCAGAGCTTTATCAACCTGGTGATAGAGGCGAACAGAATCGTGGTGCAGCAGATCACGCCGCAGATTGCCACATTGGCGGTGGAATTGCCTGACGTCATCAACCAGGATCCGGCGGATCGGCTGATTGCCGCAACGGCGTTGGCCGAAGACTCACCGTTGCTGACGGCAGACCGCAACCTGCTGGCGGCTGCGCAAATCCCTACAATCTGGTGACAATCCTGACCGCAGCTCCATGAGTGCGGAACTGTGGGATGAGACCGTCGATCTGCTGGAAGAAATGGGGCGGGTTGACGCAGAGCGCCGTTGACGTCAACCAGGACAACGGCGCCTGCGATCAGGTGACCAACCCCTACGGCGTCCCGTCAGGCGGAACAAAGGATGTCGCCTGGGGCACACAGCTCATGTTAGGTGCCTGGGCCGGGTTATTCATGAATTCCGCCATCATGGAAATTGAACAAGGGCTAAGGGTCACATGCGCCTGATCGCCGAACTCGGCCAGGTAGCTGGTGCCAAAGCTCTTGGCGACCTCAGCGCCCAGCTCGGGCGGCTTGTTGGTGTCGTACACGCCTTCCATGATCAGCGCCGGCACGCTGTCGCTCACCACCACATCTCCAGGCGGCAGGCTCTCAACGTCCCACAGCGAGCAGATGTCAACGACGAGTTGTGCCGCCGGCTTTAGCGCCTGGACAATCTCGGGGTAGGCGTCATCGGTAGCAAAGTCATCTATCGTCATGTAGCCGATGTCAGCGCAGAACACAGATTGGTACATGCCGTCGGCAAAGCCGATGCCGGTGTCGCCTGCAAATGCGGAGGGAAGGAGGCCGGAGATCATCGTGAAGTCACCATCTGCCATCTCATAGATGGCTTTGGGCAGGCTTGCGACCATACCACCACCGAAGCTGTTGGTAAGCACCTGGATAGCCAGATCGCCGGTCAGTGCAATTTCCACGCCCTCACCCGTTGCCGGATTCTCGATAGTCAGCGGCGCGGGATTGGTGTTCAAGCCTGCGATGAGGTCAAAGAAAACACGTTCCAGGTCAGGATAGTGCTCGCTGCAAACCGCGTCGGCGGCGCATTCCTCGAACAACAATCGGAAACTGGCGTCGATATTGGTGATCAGGGGAACTGTCACCTCGCTCATATGTGCCTTGGGGAAAGCGCCGCTGTCGGTCATGATCGTGCGAACTCCAGCAGGATGATCACGCACGACCACTTGCGTCAGCAGCCCCCCGCCTGAAAGGCCACTGAGATTGTATTCTTTGTAGCCCAGAACCTCCATCACCAGCGGCACGTCGGCGGCTCGTTCGGGGTTGTTGTAGGCGTTCAGGTTGATCCCGTCACTCACCAGGCGCTCCCGGCAGTTGGTGAAGGCTTCCAGCTTGAGCGCGTCGAGTTCCTCAGGTGACGCGCCAAAGTGCTCATCCACGATGGCGAGTTCGGGGCAGTCCAGGAAAGGCTCGGCTCCATAGGTACCGCGTTCGCTCATCAACACGATGTCACGGTCGGCGCGGATAGGTGCGCCGAACTTTGACAGCATGGCGGGGGCCATGTCAAATATGTTCCCGCCAGGGCCGCCGGTGAAGTACACATACGGGTCAGGGGCTGGGGTGTCGCTATCGCTCTTCAGAATAGCAACCGCCAGCCGGATCGTTGGCCCGTTGGGGTTGGCGTGCTGCTCCGGCACGGTGACGTAACCGCAGATCAGCTCTTTGCCGAAGGCCACTATTTTCGGCACGTCGAAGGGACAGTCTCCTTCCTCCCACCGTTCGTCGGTGATTACAGCTCCGGATGCTACGTCGGCTGCATCGGTGATTTCAGTACTGGGCGCTGCCTCGATGGTTTCGGCAGTGGGCGTTGAATCAGTTGCACACCCAGTGAGAAATGCCGATAACAGTATCAGGGCCAGGGCAACAAGTGTAAGGTTCTGCATGGTTTCCTCCATTTTAGTTAGTCTTATGCTTCACCTACCACTGTAGTCCTGAACTGTCGCAAAAGCATCACGGAATTGTCGCAACTTTGTCGTAGAATCAAAAAAAGTCGCGTTTAGCGACTTGATCCATGGCTCCGGATGTGAATGCTCCTTAATCGGCGCAAGGGAACCATATCGTGAAACAGCTTCCCTTGCCGACTTGGCTCTCGACTGAAACCGTCCCCCCCATCGCCTCGGTCAGTTCTTTAACCAGCGCCAGCCCCAACCCGGTCCCGCCTCTGCGTTCTGCGCGAGTCTCATCGACGCGGTAGTAACGTTCCCAGATGTGGGAAAGGTCTTCGGCCACAATGCCCTCGCCGGTATCCTTGACCTGGATGACAACCGCGCGCGGTTCGGTACGAGCCGATACGACGACGATTCCGCCCGGCGGTGTGTGGCGGAGAGCGTTCTGCAGCAAGTTGTTCACAATCTGTTCCAACCGAATCTTGTCTACTTTGACAAGGGGCAATTGGGGCGGGAGATCGGCGACCATCTGAACTTTGCCTTTTCGCCAGGCGATGGGCGATGCGCTTTTCACGACGCGTTGCAACAAGGGGAGGATCTCGGTGGGCTGCATCTGGAATCCTAACCTGTCCAACTCGGTGCGCGCTACCGTGAACAGGTCGTCAATCAAACGCTGCAGGTGGATTACCTCGCCGTCCATGATCTCCATATCCTGCCGCAAAACAGGCGACAGAGCAGCGGTCTCGCGCTCAAGGGCTGATTCGATGGTCCCCCGCAGAGTCGCCACCGGCGTCCGCAGATCATGAGAAACACTGGCAAACAGCTCGCGGCGCGACTCGAGGAGCGCGGCGACCGCATCGCGCTCGGCCTGCAACTCGCGCAACGCACGTTCGAGATCATCCGCCATGGCGTTGAAATCCGATTGAAGCTGGGCCACCTCGTCTTCACCTGTCACTTGTACGCGCACCCGGTAATCGCCCGCCCGCAGCGCGCCGGTCGCTTTGGTCAAACGCTGCAAGCGGCGCGTGATGCGGCGTGAAACAAAGTACGCCAGGATGGATGCTGGAGCCAAAATGAACAGCAAAAGAACGACGGACAACCCACTCGCGTAGGTCATAACACCTGCAAGTACATTGAAAAGGGAGACGAGCAAAGGGCCGGGTTCCCCCAAAGATGCCGTGACAATCGTGCCAACCCCCGCGAGCGCTACGACCAGAACAACCATCAAGAGCTGCCCGTGTGCTATTTGCCAGATCAGGTGTTTTCGTCGCATCTGCTCCCAAGAACGCCAGGCGTGCTTCAAGATGCGAAGCATGATGAATATGAACAAGACGATGACAGGCCCGACACGCACCATCGTTGCATACGTCGATGCAACGTCACCCGACAACATCTGTTCGAGCTGGGCCTCTGGGGCCAGGAGATGAATAAACCGGAAGAGCAGCCAGGCTATCAGCAGGACGGCTATTAGCCCGGCGACGAACTCGTAGATGAGCTGTCTGCGCCACGAACCGGCCGGAACAGTCAACCGAAGCGCACAAGCCATTGCACAAACCAGGGTGATGGAAACAACACTGCTCAGATATCTCATTGCAGGGAGGTCGGTTCCAAGCTGCACCAACAAAATCAGCAAGGTGATTCCCAACAGCAGGGCCTCAAAGAATGTGCGTACGGGGCTGCCGCTTGACATCTGTAGCCGCCAGTCTGCTATTCTCGTCGCCATCGGTAGCCAACTCCCCACACCGTCTCGATCGCTTCGCCCAGCGACCCCAGTTTCTTGCGCAGTCGCAGGATGGCGTTGTCCACCGAACGGTCGCCGCCAAAATAGCTCTCGCCCCAAACCGTATCGAGCAAAAAAGTTCGGCTAAAGGCGCGGCCGGGATTGCGCAACAACAAATGCAACAGATTGAACTCTGTCCGGCTCAGTTCAATGGGCTCACCGTCCAAACTTACCAGGTGTGCTGCGGGGTCGAGCAGGAGCGGGCCCCGGCTGATTGGAGTGAGAGGCCCGTCACGATCTGCCTGCAACATTTGCCGGATGAGTTCGGACCGCCGGAGCAGAGCCCGCACCCGCGCCACCAACTCGCGCATACTGAAAGGCTTGGTCAGGTAATCGTCTGCGCCGACCTCCAGCCCTACCACTCGGTCGACCACATCATCTCGCGCCGTCAGCATCAGCACAGGCGTTGCCGCGGTCTGACGGATTCGACGCAAGACTTCCAGCCCATCCAATTGGGGCAACATCCAGTCCAGGATGATTGCGTCAGGCTGCTGGCTGGCGTGCAGTTGCAAGGCAGTTAACCCGTCGCCGGCGTGCAGGACCTCATAACCAGCTCTTTCAAGCTCGCGTATGATGACTCGTGCCAGATTAGACTCATCCTCAACCAATAGGAGCGTTGCCAAAATGCACCTTCCAGGACTGCGGCAGAGAGTGTAAACCAACTGGCCCTCGAAAATGAAGCATGCGCAAAAACATTATACTATGCTTTCACGAGTAGATGTAGTTGCCGGCAGCCGGTGCCGACAACTGCCGCTGATCGACGGTGGTATTGAACTGGAAGCGTACCCTTGACAAACGCAGTCAAGTCTGATATATTGTTATCGATGATAACAGAAATTTACATATATAATTTTAGTTAGCAATGAAAGCAACCCTGTGTCTCAGACCCGAAGAGAGCGCCAACGCGCCGCCACCACCGACGAGATCAAGCAGATCGCCCGCCAGCATATGGCCGAGAGGGGGGCGGCTTCTCTTTCCCTGCGTGCCATCGCCCGTGAAATGGGCATGACCAGTCCTGCGCTCTATCGCTATTTCGCCAGCCGCGATGAGCTGGTCACGGCCCTGATTGTGGATGCGTATCATTCCCTGGCCACAGCCCTGCAAGTAGCCCGGGATGCTCAGCCGGAGGGCGACCATGCTGCGCGGGTGTTGCAAACTGCCCACGCCTACCGCAACTGGGCGTTGGCGCATCCCGCCGATTATCAGCTTATCTTCGGCACGCCCATCCCCGGCTACCATGCTCCGCCGGAGATCACCGACCCGGCCGCGGCGCAAAGCATGATAGTCTTCATCAGTGTGCTGGATGCCATCGACCGGGCCGGACAACTGCGGGTGCCCGAACCGGCGCCGGAGCTGATGGCGCAATTGCAGCCGTGGATCGACAAATTCGGCTACACAGGATCACCGGCAGTCGTTCATTTCGCCCTGGCCGGCTGGGCCCGGATCCACGGCCTGGTCTCGCTGGAACAGTTCGGACATCTGTGCGCCGATCCGGAAGAGGGGGACGCCGAAGCGCTGTTCGAGACAGAGATCAGGGCGATGATGAGGCGGATGGGGATCGCAGGTGGCAAGTAGCGGGGGCAAGTGGCAGATGGCGAGTGGCAGCAACTGTAGGTGACCGTTATGAACGCGATGGGAAATCCTTCTCGAAAAATCATCAAGTTTCTGGATTGGTTCTCGTGCGTGTGCCGGTGATGTATGATTGCATCGGCGAGAAGCCGCTGAACATCGGCGGGCTATCGATCACCTGCCCTACGGACATGCACGACGCTCTGATGCTCATCCGCTCTGATGTAAACAGATACGTGACCGTACTGCTGCCATTTTCCGTCTTAGGACTTCGCGCCCTGATAGCCAGCGTTTCGCGGTTGGCAGCCAGGCTGAGTCCGTTTGCCAGGAGTTAGCAATTATGCGCACCCCCCAACCAACCAATCATCTCATGTCTACCTCCCAACTCTACAAATATCTGTCCATCACCGCCTTCGCCGCCGCCCTGATGTTGGTGGGGATGCTACTCGTCTCACTGTTCAACAACGGCGTCACGGCTCAAGACTTCGAGCTGGTCAACGACGTGGACATCTATGCCCGCGGGATCGTGGCCGCGGAATTACCGTTGCGCCTGATTCTCACTCTCGACAATCTCTTCATCATGTTTTACGCGGCCGCCTTCATCTTCCTGGCGATGGCTGTCCGCGATGAGAGCAATAGCCTGCTCGTGACCATCGCCCTGGGCGCGGTGCTGATCACCGCCTACCTGGATTTGCTGGAAAACCACGACATCCTTACCCAACTGACAACCGCCCTGCATGGCCTGCCTATCGCCCTGGCCGACCTGCAGGAGCGCATGGTGTGGAGCCAACTCAAGTTCCACAGCAGCTATCTGGGCTTTTTTCTCTTCGCCTTCGTGCTGCCCGGCGACACATTTCTGGAGAAGCTGCTCAAGATCAGCCTGTGGGTCGGCTATCCGCTGATCGGCATCCTGGTCTACACCTTCCCCCACCCGGTTTTCGATTGGCTGCGCTACGCGCTGATGCTATCGGGGCTGACGATTCTGGGATGGAACTATGCGATGCTTGTAAAGCGTCAAACGTAAAACGTGATCGATGCCCCACCCAAACCTTGTTGCCATCGCGAACGATCTTCTCGGCCAAAACCCCGGCCCCGTTGTGCGCTATCGCCTGCTGCGCGATGTGCTGCAGAGACCGGCCCACGATCCCGAACTCGCGCGGGCGAAAGCAGCACTCGATGAGAGCCACGGCGTCCGGGAACTGGCTGCGGAGCAGTGGCCCGACGGCAGTTGGGGCGCGTTTCACTCGCAGGCTTCCCGCAGGAAACAAAAGATCATCACGACGGAAATGGGCGTCGAGCGCGCCCTAGCGCTGGGGCTGGATGCCTCACACCCCATTCTGCAAAAGGCAGCGAATTACATCATCCAGATCATGAAAGGAGAATTCGAGTTCCCGGACCGCCAAGAGAAGAACGATCGCTGGCAAATGGGCAAACGCCTGTTCTTGGCATCCACACTCTCGCTCATTCATTCCGACCATCCATTGCTGGAGGAAGACCGCACATCTTGGCTTGAGATCGCGCGGCGGACCTTTCAGTCGGGGGCGTATCGAGAAGAAGACGAGATACGCGCCCACATCGCACTCACTGGCGCTACGGTCAAAGACAGCTATCTGGTGCTGAACGGCAAATACCAACTCAATCTGTTAGGCTTCCGTGCGGGTGCGTTGCCCCCGCCGCTGGAGCAAATATTACTCCAATGGCTGTGGGAAAGGCCCGACGGCATCGGCTACTTGAACATCCCTTTGAAGCCCCCGCCACCGCAACAACCTGGTCCCCTCGACCGCTGGCTAGCCTCCCTGGAAATGCTCGCTCGCTTGTTCCCCGCTGCGCCCGAAATTGTCGGGGAAGCCTTCACCTGGCTGTGGGAAAAACAAAACGAGCAGGGCTATTGGGATTTCGGTCCAAGGCCGGCGTCCATCACCTACCTCCCTCTCTATGATAGTTGGCGGAAACGGCAAAATCGCACTTTCGATTGGACGACCAGAGTGCTGGCATTATTGAGCGCTATTCGAAGTGGGAAAACGACGCCAAGATGAAAATAACTCAAATGGAGGAAGATACGATTCTCAAGCAAATACGTCGGAGCGTCCAAAAACACGCAACGGGCCGTGCCATTCTCGTTCTGCTCATCGCTACGATTGCTATCTCGCTACTGCTCAACGTTTCAAATGTCTCTTTTGGCGTCCGCGCCCTCACAGCTCAATCGGATGGGTTGATGATCCTGGATTCGAGGTTTAGCTACACGCCCGATCAGGTCTATGCTCTACTGGAGGCGCTGGGCGCGGCGGGCCGGCAATCCTACCTTACCATGCATCTGGTCGCTGACATCATCTTCCCGGTAGTTTATTCGTTGCTTTTCGCCTTCACCACCGCCTGGCTCTTGCACCGCCTTGTTGCTCCCGACCATCCGCTTCAGTATCTGATCCTGTTGCCCTTTGTCGCCGGGTTGGCCGATCTGGCCGAAAACGTCAGCATCATGGCAATAGGTCTCGCTTATCCGGCCCGGCTCGATGGGGTGGCGCGCTTTGCCAGCCTGATGACAACGATTAAGTACGGACTGCTACCCATCGGCATCCTCGTTATCGTTGCCTGTTCAGCGCTCCTGGTATGGCGGCACATCACAATTTGACCAACCAACCACTCACTCAAACCACTTAATCATGACCAAACTCAACCTCGTCACCGGCGCGAACGGCCACCTCGGCAATAACCTCGTGCGCGCCTTGCTTGCCAGCGGGCAGGCGGTACGCGCGAGCGTGCGCAACCCAAACAACCGCATCCCCTTCGAGGGCCTGGACTGCGAAATCGTGCAGGCCGATCTGATGGATAAAGACTCGCTGCTGCGTGCGCTGGAGGGCGTGGACACGCTCTACCAGGTGGCGGCTGTCTTCAAAAATTGGGCGCGCGACCCGCAGAAAGAGATCATCGAGCCGAATTTGCAGGGCACGCGCAATGTGCTGGAGGCTGCGGCTGAGCAAGGCGTGTGCCGAGTGGTGTACGTTAGCTCCACCGTCACCTTGCCCCACATCTCAGGAGCCGTTGACGAGACACAGTGGAATAGCGACTTCCACGACAATCCGTACTACCAGTCAAAGGCCGAGTCCGAGCAACTGGCCTGGAAACTGGCCGAGGAGCGGGAGCTTGCAATGGTTTCTGTTTTGCCCTGTGGGATCGTCGGCCCCAATAGTTTCAACCCCACACCGACAATGGCTCTGCGGCGGCGGGCATTGCACAACGAGATCTTTATCGATGTCAACTTCTACTTCAACCTTGTGGATGTTCGGGATGTGGCAACAGGTATGATTGCCGCCGCCGAAAAAGGACGCGCCGATGAACGGTATATGCTCGCCACGGAAAATTCGGTAAGCACCAGGCGCATCATTAGAACTGGCTCAGGAGTTCAACCCCAGTGTCAAGATTCCGCGCCGCGCCCCCCGCCGGGCGTTGATGATGATCGCGGCTTTGATGGAACTCGGCAGCAAATTCACGGGCAAAGAACCAATGATGATGCGCAATCAGGTGGAACTGTACTACGATGCGAAATTGCAGATGAATATCTCGAAAGCTCGCACCGAATTGGGTTTCTCCCCCCGCGACGCGGAGACAGCAATCCGGGAGAGTTTTGAGTACCTTCAAGAACAAAAATGAGCTACAGATAAGCTGTTATGCAATATAACAAACCCGTCACAGACCTCATCAAACAATGCTTTTCCTGCCGGAGTTATCTCAAAACTCCCATCGAAGAAGAAAAGCGACAACAGTTGGAAGACTTTTTATCCGCCACCCAAACAGGGCCTTTTAGTAACCGAGTGCGATTCAAACTCGTCGCTGCGACGCCCCAAGACTCAAAAGCCCAGAAAGGGTTGGGGACGTATGGCTTTATCAGAAATCCCAGGGGCTTCATCATCAGCGCGGTGGAAGACACCGACAAAGGACTGGAGGATTTGGGCTATGCGATGGAGCGCATCGTCCTGTTCGCAACAGACCTGGGCCTGGGCACATGCTGGCTGGGAGGGACTTTCACCAAGGGCAGGTTTGCCCAAAAAATCTCGGCCAGGGACGGAGAATTGATACCAATCGTCACGTCTATTGGCTACGCGGCAGGTGGTTCTGAAAATGGCTTGGTTCGCCAATTTGTCGGTGGCGCTCACAGAAAACCGTGGGACAAGCTGTTCTTTGACCGGCAATTCGGCGCTCCGATTTCGCGTGACGCGGCCGGCGCGTATGACGTGCCGCTGGAAATGGTGCGTTTGGGGCCGTCCGCCTCCAACAAGCAGCCGTGGCGGATCGTCAAGGATGGCAGCGCCTGGCATTTTTATCTTCAGCGAACTCCCGGATATCGGTCTGGATTAGGTTTGAGATTTGTAAAAGGCGATGATCTGCAACGCATCGATATGGGCATCGCCATGAGCCACTTTGAACTCACGGCCAACGAGTTGGGATTGCTGGGCGAGTGGCGAGTCAGAGAACCCAGCATTGAAAAGCCTGACGAACTGGCCGAGTACACGGCTAGTTGGGTGAGGGAATGACCTGCTAAGGCCTTTCCAAGAAATTGATTCCCTGAAAAATTCGGGAAAGGCCGTGAGCAACTCCAGGGAGACAATCAGTTCTGAGGGAAATGTTTTCTTGGAGTTGCCTAACACAAGTTTAAGGAGTGATTCAAAGGCACTGGACGAGATGGCTTGCCATCATTCCCCGTACATTTCTGTGATGAGCTGACGTAAAAGCCTGATGTCTGTTTGCGACAGACGATCCAATTTCTTGATTAACCGTAATTTTGAAAGCGCACGGATTTGGTCAACAGCAATTTCGGCGTCTTCTCCCTGGCACGTGGTTTGAATACGACTGCGCCACGCGGAATGCAGTTTTGTCGTCAACGGACAGGCAACGACCGTTTCAAGATACTTATTCATCATGTCATCGCTGACAATCACCACCGGCCGCGTCTTCCTGATTTCGGAACCTATCGTCGGATCAAGATTGGCTAAGTAGATGTCATATCTTTTGACTATCATAAATGTGCGTCCAGCTCCATGTCCACATCTTGCCAATCCGACCACGCTTCTTGCGCCTCAGACATTGCCTTGTAGGTGTCTTCCCAACTGAGTTTATCGCTGTCGATAGCGCGGATCAAAATACCGTCCGAAACTTCCTCCAAAAGGATTTTTTTTCCAAAACCATATTTCGAAACCATCCACTTTGGCAATCTTATTCCCTGTGAATTTCCTATTTTGATCAATTGTGCTTCTCTTACCATTACTACCTCTAATCCTAAGCGGTGTGGTGGCGCTCGGAACAAAATATCACGATATGACTTCCCGAACGTCATTTATTGTGCAGCAGACAAAGCAAGTATACACCGTAATTACCTTTCTTGCAAGGAGTAAAAATGAACTACAAAAAAGTAATCCTCAACGAATTCGGCGGCCCGGAAGTGCTCCAGGTTGTCGAAGAAACAACCTTGCCCGAACCGCAGGCAGGGGAAGTGAGAGTGAAGGTATTGGCGGCCAGCGCCACCTTTACCGACACCCTCGTCCGCAAAGGCATTTATTACGGTTTCAAGGAAAAACCGCCGCTTTCGCCTGGCTACGATATGGTCGGGGTGGTAGACAAGGTGGGGGCCGGCGTCAGTGGCTTGGAACCAGGCCAGATGGTGGCGGACCTGATCGTCTTCGGGGCTTACAGCGAGTACATCTGTCGCCCGGCCGATTCGCTGGTTCCCGTCCCTTCGGATCTGGACCCCGCCGAAGCGGTGAGCATGGTGCTCTCCTACGTCACCGCCTATCAGTTGCTGCATCGCGTTGCCAAAGTGCAGAGCGGACAGCGGGTTCTCGTCCACGGCGCGGGCGGGGCGGTGGGCACGGCGTTGCTGCAACTGGGCCGCCTCCTCGATCTGGAGATGTACGGCACGGCGTCGAAGTCCAAACACGCCCTGGTCGAAAGCCTGGGCGGAATCCCGATTGACTACCAGAGCGACGATTTCGTCGCCCGGATGCAGGCCATCGGCGGCGTGGACGCGGCCTTCGATGCCATCGGCGGCGACAACTTTCAACGTTCGTTCGAGTCGCTGAAAAAGGGCGGCATACTGGTCGCTTACGGTTTCTACAATCAATCCATGGGCAAGGGTGGCAACGTTCCCATCGAATTCATGCGCGTCAAGCTCTGGAACATCCTGCCCAATGGCCGCTCGACATCCTTCTACTCCATCGGCGATCTGCGCAAAAAGCAGCCCGACTGGTTCCGCCAGGATTTAACCGCACTGTTCGACCTGCTGGCCCAGGGCAAGATCAAGCCGGTCATCGGGCGGCGCATGGGGCTGGAAGATGCCGCGCAGGCGCATGAGTTAATCGAGCAGGCCGCGGTGAAGGGGCGGATTGTGCTGGTGGTGAATGAACGGTGAACAAGAAAAACATCCTCGTCCTCGGCGTTGGCGGCGGCCTGGGATAGCACATTTGCCGTGAAGTCATCCGCCAGTTTGGTCCCGATGCGCCGGTGGTGGGCGATTACAGAGCGGTGCGGGGCAAGCAGACCGCTGGCCGCCTGGGGGCAAACGTTTCCTTTGCTCAGGTGGATGTCCATGATCTCGCCAGCTTGCACGCTGCCCTCCAGGATGACGTGAGCGCCGTCATCGTATCCGTCCAGCAACGCCAGCCATTGGCGCAGATTGCCTGCATCGAGGCCGGCATCCCTTGCCTGGATGTGTCAGACATGCGCCCTATCCACCAAAACTTCCGATCCAGGCGCTACACATACGGACCGCAGCCCAGCCAGCCGAACAAATCTTCCCCGCGGGGGATACCATTAGCGCCATATCGTGCATCTCAGTGGGGGCGTACCAGAGCAGTGCAGCCGCGCCAAAAACTGGCCCACTTTTGGCGTCTCTTTGTTTGTGTAACTTTCGGATTGATGCTATATTTAAGACGGTATGGAAAAGGGGCAACCTCATGGAATATTTCATGTCATCTGTCAACGTTGATGTCACCCTGTATGGTTCACTTGCACAGTTTGCAGGAGGGAAATACGTTGCCCAGAAAGTAGTAAAACTCAAGGCAAATGCAATCGTTCGGGATTTACTGGATTACTTTGGGATTGCCCACGACCAAAAGAGCTATTTGTTAATCAACGCCGTTCTTTGCGACATGCCCGGCCTCCAGGCTTCTTTAGACGAGCCCTTGGAGGACGGTGACCATGTTGGTATCTTTTCGCTTCAGCACATGTGGCCCTACCAATATCGCGACGGGATTCGCATGTCCGAGACGCTGACAGAGACCTTGCGAAAACGCGGTGCGATGCACAACATCTACTGATCCAACCCAATCATCAATCGAAAAAGGAGTGTATCATGGCAAAACAGATTCTTCGTATCAATATGACCAAGCTCGAAGCAACCTACGAGCCAGTCCCTGAAAAATGGGCTCGTTGGGCAGGCCGAGGATTGACCTCATCGATTGTTGCTGACGAGGTAGACCCCACCTGTCATCCGCTGGGGCCGAACAATAAGCTTGCTATTGCTCCTGGCTGGGTATCTGGTTCACCGGCCGCGCCCAGCAGCGGACGCACCTCCTTCGGCGGCAAGAGCCCGCTCACGGGTGGCATCAAAGAAGCCAACTCCGGTGGGCTTTCCAGCCAGAAGATTGCCAAACTTGGGCTTGCCGCGATCATCCTTGAGGGGATGCCCAAAGATGGCAAATGGTACAGCATTTTCATTGACAAGGATGGTGTCCAATTTGAAGATGCCGCAGACCTGATGGGCAAGGGTATGTATGAGATTGATACCCTGATGTGGGAGAAATATCCTAACAAGCCCGCAGTGATCGGCATTGGGCCTGCCGGCGAGATGAAACTCTCCAATGCAGGTATCTCCGTCAACGATCCTGAAGGTGAACCAGGTCGCTACGCCGGACGCGGCGGTCTTGGCGCGGTCATGGGCGCGCGCGGCGTCAAGGTCATGGTGGTTGATGACAAAGGCGGTCCTGGTGTTGAAGTTGCCAACATGGATCTCTTCAAAACAGGGCGCAAAAAACTGACCGCAGCTATCGGGGCGCATGATCTGACCAAGAGAGACGGCGGTTTGTGGACTTTCGGCACCAATGTCTTGATGAATATCATTAACGAGGCAGGTGGTTTGCCCACCCGTAATTTTAGCGCCGGGCAATTTGAAGGTGCCGCGAAGATTTCGGGCGAAGCTGTCGTGGAGAATATCGAAGCGCGCGGCGGCGTCGGGACAAAGCATCACGCCTGCCACCCCGGCTGCATCATGCAGTGCTCCAGCATTTACCCCCACGAGGACGGCACAGCCTTCGTCTCGGTCATCGAGTACGAAACATCCTGGGCTTTGGGTGCGAACTGCGGCATTGACGACATCGAATATATTGCCCAGGCCACCTGGGAGTGCAACGACATCGGTCTCGATACCATCGAAGCTGGGAACACGATTGCGATCGCGATGGATGGCGGCTATCTCGAATTTGGCGATACAGAGGGTGCACTGAAAACCTTTGATGAGGTCCGCAGCGGAACGCCACTTGGACGTGTATTTGGCCAGGGCGTGGAAGCGACCGCCAAAGCCTTTGGCGTTTACCGCGTTCCCACCGTCAAAGGGCAGTCCATGCCCGCCTATGAGCCGCGTGCCATCAAAGGCATCGGCGTGACCTACGCCACCACCGCCATGGGCGCAGACCACACCTCCGGCTACACCATCGCCCCTGAAATCGCCGGCGTGGGCGGCAAAGTGGATCCACTTACGCATACCGATAAAGCGGGCCTTTCGTTGACCTTCCAGTCCGCGACCGCTTTCATTGACAGCACCGGCTACTGCCTTTTCATCGCCTTCCCGATCCTCGACATCCCCGAAGGTTGGGCGGGCATGGCTGAATCTGTGGCGGGCGTGACTGGTCTCGACATCACCGGCGACGACGTGCTCGCAATCGGCAAAGAGGTTCTCAAGATAGAGCGTCTCTTTAATGAAGCGGCCGGCTTCACTACCGCCGATGACCGCTTGCCAGAGTTCATGCGTGATGAGGCTCTGCCTCCGCACAACGTCAAGTGGACGATGGCAGACGAAGACCTTGATCAGGTTTACGCCTGGGTGCACGAAGACTAACTTGGCTTTGGCAGAGAGGCTTGCGGTTCTACGCGCAAGCCTCTCTTTAGTTTGGCCATTTTGGCAACAGGGTTGGCTCTTCTGGAATTCATAAACTTCGTGTTGCGTGTTCCGTTTGGATAAGCGTCAACGCATCGTACAGCACGCGACACGTTGAGCCACAATCATGGAAGTAGAAGTCCGTGTTTTTGCCACTCTAAGAAAATACCTGCCTGAGTTAGGCGTCGGCGAGCCGAAGATTCTCGAAATCCATGAGGGGACGACCTTAGCTGAGTTGTGCGATCAGCTTGGACTGCCAATTGCTGAGGTCAAAGTCATCATGCGAAACGGTCTCCAAGCCGAGCCGGAAGAGATCATCGCTGAGGGTGATCGCATCGCCTATATCCCGGCAGTGGGCGGAGGATAAGAAAGAATGGCGATCTTCCAACATCCGCTGTGGGGATTCGAGTTGACTTATCCCGACGACTGGACGCACCAGTCCAATGTCGGTGCCGACGGCTTTGCGAAAAATGCTGAAGCTTTCGGCCAAACCGACGTTGCTAACGGGCAAGCCGCTCACCTGCTTGTACGTGGCGAGTGGAACGGTCGCCGCGAGCCAATCGCCCCACTCTGGAATCAACATATTACCAAATTATCCATCATGCTGGGTGCGAAGAAACTTGGATCATCCCCTTTTAGCATGGGCGGCGCAAATGGCTTTGAAGCCGAAATCCAGATGCCGCAGCGCCAGAACCGTCGCCTGTGGGCGGGAATCTTGGCGCGGGAGGCGGTCATTCTGCACTTTATGGTTTCACATCCCAGGGAAGAACGCACCGATTTTGAGCCACAAGCCACGCAGATTATCGCCAGTCTTCGTTTTCTCGACCACATCAACGACTTGACCATCAACGAGAGAGGGCTGCCTCTGCCCCCCGATTACGCTCCCGTTCCCCCCGCCAGCCTGGTCCCCGACGCGCCAAACGATGATAGCTGGCAAGCCTACGATGGGAGCAGCGACATCGGCGCGCTGCAAGCTTTTTACTACCGCGAACTGCCTCATTACGGTTGGGAAATCAGTGAATTTATCCCCTTTCCTAATCAAGTTGATATTCATTTTGCCCGTTTGCGCATCTGTAAAGAGGATATTGTCGCGACATTAGGCATCATCCCCACGGCCGAGAAGAAAGCTATGGGCAAGATCGTGGTTAAATATGAATAATCATACAAGGGGAAATTCATGATCTCCATTCACCTCTACGGAAAACTGCGCCGCTATGCCTCCGATGACAGTCCCTCAGGTAATAGCGTTATCGAACTTGACGCGATTGAGAGCGAAAGCCTGCAAATGCTTCTCGAACGCGTTGGCATCAGCGTCGATGAGCTTTACACCATTTTCATCAATTCCAAATTGCTTATCTCTCGCACGAAAATGGCTCCCTATTTAGGCTATCAGCAAGTCTGCGATGAAAACTGCCAGGTATGGGATTTGAGCGTCGTTATTAAAGATGGTGATCGTCTGGGATTCTTTGGGCCGGATATGCCTGCCTTGGTGGCCTGACGGTTCATGTGAGGACATTGGGGCTGCTTCCATTTACACCAGGAACTCGGCTGATGAGAGGGCCATAGATCATATCCAGTTCGGGGTTCACGCGCCCGCTCTCTCCGGGTTGGGGATACTCGAAAATCTGCGGGAACTGCTCCAGCAGGGTCATCGAACCGTTAGCGTCGAATTTGCCATCGGTGAAAGCGGCTTCAGCGTCCTGCAGGCCCATGCCGATATCCTGCCAGACTTCGTGCGGGGTGGTGATGGCCAGCGTGGGCAGGGCGGTGCGGCCCTGATGGACACTGCATCCCCCGTCGTTGATATCCATGTACCAGTCGCTGGGCCCGGGATCGAAAGCGAGTTTCGGAGGGGTGATGGTGAACTGGATCGTCGCCCGCAGGTCGGGGATGGCCTTGGGATTGTACATGCCTGCCAGGTAGTTGAGCATGTGCTCATTGGAGACGTAATACCGGCCATCGATCTGCACAACACCTTTGGGTGCTGCCTCCCGGCCGCCGGGCACATAGGGCACGCTATCCAGATCGGCAGCTAAAATCGGCACGGTGTGGCGCATCTCCTCGGGCACCTTGAAGCGGTCCATCTGCTGTTCCCAGTAAGCGCCGGCCATATCGTAGAAAGCCTGTTTGCCGCCGGGGAAGAGGTCTTTGCGCAATTCCACCTGCAAATCGTCGGAAATGCCGCCCTCCTGGATGATTTGCTCGCCCGCTTGTCGCAGCAAATCGTAATAGCCGCTGAACAAACCTTGCAGCGAGCGACGGCTGAGTGCTTCAGCGCCGGGACGCAGGATCTCGCCGACGTATTCAAAGCGCTCCATACGGGCCATGTGCCGGAAGGTCGCCACCAGTGACTCGAAGTGCTCGAACTCCGGGAAGCCGCAGGGCGAGACCAGCATGATCTTGTTGGGCTTGTGGAAACGCTCCGGGTGGAAGGTCACGCCGGGGAGGTCGGGGTGGGGGATCAGCCAGGGTTCAATGCGCGGCAGGGTGCGGTCGATGAAAGTTTTCATGATGCCGCTCATGCTGAAGTGGTAAAGAGGCGTGCCAAAAATGACCAGGTCAGCGGTGTTGTAGCGATCCATGGCGGCGACCATGCTGTCTTTGTCTTTGTGGATGCACTCGCCGGGCGTGCGCACCCAGCAGGTGTAGCAGCCGATGCAGACCTCGAGATCGAGCTTGCGGATGTGGATCAGTTCGGTCTCTGCGCCAGCCGCTTCCATGCCTTCGAGCAAGGGTGTCAGCATGTGGTAGGTGCTGCTGGCTTTCATGCGGGGGGAGCCGTTCAGGGCAAGGACTTTCATTTTACAGCCAACCTTTTGCAGCCAATTCCGCTTCCGTGGCCTGGCGGGAGAAGATATTGTCCATCTTCAGCAGCAAGCTCATCTTGCCGCTGGCTTTGTATTTGCCGGTCATCAGGGCCATCGCCCCGCTTCGCTCCTTGCGGGCGATGGCCAGCCAGATATCGGCAGGGGTGTTGATGGTGAGGGTGGGCTCAGCGACCATGCCGTTTTGGCAGCGGCATTGGCCGTCAGCGATAGTGAGGTTCCAGTCGCCACCATCTTGGCCGGAAACGTGAAATTGGATGGTAGCCTGTATGTCGCCGGCTGCTTCAGGATTGAAACTGAGCGCCATGCCTTCGATGGCCTGGGCAATATTTTTGGGGCGTAAACCTGGGGTTTGGTTCGACATTGTGGATTCTCCTTTAGTTGATAATTATATATAAAAATTGATATAATTGAGAAAAAAAACAATAGATCGGACGTCTTGCTTCCTGGATTACCCATCCCCAATCACCACCTCTCCACCATCTCAATCGTTTCGTCCAGCCAGCGAATGTACATCTCTTCGAATAATTCGCCAAAACGGCGGGTCGTTTCCCATAACCGGGCGTCATCGGCCATGTCTGTGCTGGCGGCAAATTGGCGGATCACCTCTTTGGTTGTGGTCTGGTACTTCTCCAATTTTGCCTGATGCAAATTGCGTTGCAGGCGCAGTTCAGTCAAGATCGTCTGCGGATTCAATTGAGCAGAGAAAAACAGCTTGAGCAGTAAGGTTTCCTTGTGAGGTTCGATTGTCATCAGCGGCTGGACCAGCCATTCTCGTAAGTCCGCTTGCCCGGCTTCGGTGATCTCATAAACGCGCCGGTTGGGGCGGCGTTCCTGGGGTTCGATGTGTGAGATGACCAGTTCATCCTGCTCCAGCTTTTTGAGCGTGGTGTAAATCTGGCTCTGTTTGGCGTGCCAAAAATTGGATGTGGAAACATCCATCATCTGTTTCAGGTCATAGCCAGAGTATGATTGGTAGTTGAGAAAACCGAGCAGAGTATATTTAAGCATATACAATTTCCTTTATATAAATCATTGTATATCAAAACTAAAGGTTTGTCAAAGCAAACAAGTCTGGAAAGAAATCGAGCAGGAACTCTTTGGAGTCGTCAGTATGGTGACTGCCAGGGGGGAAGCGCGCACGCTTGGCGTTGTCTACGCCTCGGATCGCCTGGTAAGTAGATCGTCAGTGACTCAGGTAGACATTTCGGAACAATACCTCGTCCCATCTGGAAATGGATCCCTGGGATTTTGGTGCCCCGCTGCCTGAACGAACCATCAGCTCGTTGTATCCCGGCTGCAAGAGCGAAGAGAGCACGGGGAAACTGGCCGAATCCCAGGCGTAGACCCAATCCTTTACCGGAAGATAACCCAGGAAATGACCATTCAGGAACACAGCATTGCTTGGCTCGTGGCTTTGCATCTCCATGTGCAGTCTCCAGGGGCCTCGCTCCGGGTATCTAACGTAGAATCCTCCTTGCCAGATCAGACTGGGATTCCGGGCCCCATACAGGGGCCAAAAGGGAGGTCACTGGTTGTCGCCCAGGTGAATCTCCTGATCCAGGGCCAGAATAGTTACGAGCGATGGCCCATCGGTCAGGAGCGATGCAAGCCGCTCCCAGAGAGTGAGTGCCGCCCGCCTGAGGCCTGTCCCGGAAAAGGCATCCTGCAACGCGTCCCAGGCAGGCTTGGGCCTTCCATCCTCGTATAGAAGACTGTAGGCGGCCTTCTCATCGACCTCACCTTTGGCAGCGGGCGAGGTCGCTCCCAGGTTCCAGACAGTGAACACGTCCAGCCAGGGCCAGTCCTGGCGCGCCATCCGCCAGGCCATTGTCAGATAATCGGCCTGCTGCTGCGGCGTCACAGTCAGCCAGTCGTGGTCGCCCACCCCGTCGGTTGTCCAGCCGACCTCCGTGGCCCAGACAGGCTTGGCGCCATCCCCATGGGCTTCCATCGTGGCCCGCAGATCCAGGATGCGGTTCACATTGAGCCCATTGTGCTGGCCGCGGGAATCGTCGGGCGGGTAGGCAAAGCCATACGGGTGGACAGCGAGGGCATCGAAATAGGGACGGGCACCAGCCTCGTACATCTCCTTGAGGAACAAGCGGTCGTCCACGGCCCAATCGCTGCGCTCGTTGGTAGGCGCCAGCCCTGCGCTGACGACTGTGGCGGCGGGGTCAATCTGCTTGATCGCGGCGTAGGTTCGTTGCAGCAGTTGGGCATAGGACGCCGGATCGGGCGGCGCGCCCCATTCAGCGGCCAGGTTTGGCTCGTTCCAGATGATGTATGAATGAATGTGGTCCCCGTAGCGGCGGGCGACCGCGTCCACGAAGCGCAGATAGGCATCCACATCGAAGGGAAAGCTGCTGTCAGCAGATGCCGCCTCCACAGCCCATTCAGGCGGGTGATCCAGGCGCACGATCAGGTCAAGGTCATAGAAGGCTGTTGCCCTGGCCAGGAAGTCGGGATATTCCCAGTACCACACTCCCTGGGCAGGCTCGATCTCGGCCCAGGAGAAGACTTGCACGATGGCCTGGAAGCCGATATCCCTGGCCTGATTCAGCAGAGAGTCGTCGGGCCGCAGGGTATGCACCGCCGGCAGTGGCCTCCCGGCGGCATGCTTGCTGGCGCTGGCCAGAATTTGTGCCAGCACCGCCAGGCCACCCTGGTCCTCGCGCTTCTCAATCGGAGAGGCCGTTGCGGGCGGGCAATCCCTGTCCGGGCCTTCGAAGAGGCCGCGATCGGTAGCTGCGTAGACCAGCGACGCCTGCGAATCCACCAGCAGGTCGTTCACGGTGGCATCAGCAGGAATTCCAGCTACCTGATGCCAGGTCGCGCCGCTGTCGCAGGATCTGTACAGGCCGGCGTAGCGAGTTCCCGCATAGACATGGCCTGCAGGCAGCGCAACCAGCGCAGAGACGCTGTTATGGATGGTCCCGGCCCCGCAGCGGCGCCAGCCGCTGTCGCCCGATTTGCACCACAACCCTGTAGTGCTGCCCGCATATTGCTCCCTACCCGAGGGATCGAAAGCCACGGCGTAGACAGCCGGATTGGGCAGGGCAAGCGGCTCCTTGTGCCACTGATTGTCCTGCCGGTTCCAGCGGAAAACCCCCTTGTCGGTGCCCGCGAGGAACTCCCCGGACGGCCCACGGGCCATGGACAGCACCACATGTTGGGTTTCCATGCCCTCCCAGCGAGCTTGCCAGGTCTGACCGCCATCATAGCTCTCGTAGATGCGCTCGAAGGCCAGCCGTATGAAGAGGTGGTTGGGATCGCCCGGATCCGCCAGCACGCCCGGCATACCATGTGATGCCAGCTCGGAGGGCACCTCTTGCCAGGTCTGGCCGTCGTCAGCGCTGCGCAGGAGGCCGCGTTCCGTGCCTGCGTAGAGGGTATGGCCGCTCGCATCGCCCGACAGGTCGTAGATATGTGTGTGTCTGAAGGTCGGGGCTATAGGCTGCCATGTGGCTGCACCGGCGAGCCGCCGGTACAAGCCTTGCGGGGTGGCTGCAATCATGCCGCCTGCGGAATTCCTGGCCAGCGCTTTCACCTGAATGCCGCCAAGCCCGGTGCTGTGGCGCTGCCAGCTGTTGCCGCGATCGCCGCTGGCGTAGATGCCATCTCGGGTGGCGGCAAAGAGCATATCCCCGCCTTCAGGCTGGCTAACGGTATCCAGCCCAAGGATGATCGCATCGGGTGCCAATCCTTCGCCCCTCAATGTCCACGTCTGTCCGTCATCCCGCGAGCGAGCGACTCTACCTTTCAACCCGGCGAACAGAGTGCCATCGGGAGCCAGGTGAAAGGAATACGACCGTCCGCCCAGCGTCGGGATCGAATGCCAGGTGTGTCCCTGGTCATCGGACCCATAGGCCGCCTGGGAGGTGCTGAGGAGGATCTGCTGTCCGACTTGCTGATCTGTCCACAGCACCGAAACGTATGCTTTTTTGAAATCTGGCACCTGTTGCCAGGTCGTTCCACCGTCATGGCTGATCCACAACCCATCGCCAGCGGTGCCCAGGAAGACCACCCTGCCGTCGGGCGAGACGTTCACAGCCAGAGCCCTGTCAGTATCTCGCAGTTGCGTCCAGTTATCGCTTCTATCCAAACGGAAAAGACCCGTTTCAGCCTGGACGGCATAGATGCGGCCCGACGCGTCCTGGGCCAGGTCATAGATTGGTCCATCGGGTCCGCCAGCAGGTTGCCAGACGGGTGAGTCTGTGCTGCGATAGAATAGTCCTGCGGTCGTTCCTGCCCACCAGCGTTGTCGCCCCGCATCCCAATGCAAGGCGTAAACTGGATGGCAGCCAGGGCGTGTCTCCCCGGCGAAAACCTCCTGCACCCACGTCTTGCCGCTGTTGGCAGAGCGCCACAACCCTGGTGGCTGGTGAGTTCCGGCGTACAGAATGCCCGGATGCGCCGGGTCGGCCTTCACGGTCAGAACGGTGGCGATGGATGGCAGTTCCTCATCGCAGCGTTGCCAGGTGGCCGTGGAAGCGAAGGCTGGTCGCGCCGCGACCACCGGGGCCGGCGGTCGGACAGGCATCACCGCGCCCAGACCGGTGCCGGCCAACAAACCAAAAAGCGTCAGCCCTGCGGCGATCAAAACATATCGGCCAGGCAGCGAGACACTATTCTGAGTGGCGGCCCTCAACCTAGTTAGCATAGGATATCCTGTTATTGGCCCTGATTATCAGTTGGGCGACTTTCGTGATGGGACATCGTTATCATCTCAACTCGTTCTGCCCATCCGAGCTTTTTCCAGAAGGCAATGGCATCTTGATTATCGTCGAAGACGAAGAGATGCCACTTGTGGATGCCGATTCGCATGAGGTTGTACAGGCATCGCGCCACAAGCGATCGTCCAATTCCCTGGCGACGATAAGATTTGCACACAGCCAACTGGTCGATGTAGCCATACCTGCCATCATGGCCACAGAGAACGGCTCCCACAAGCTGATCCCCATCCCGGGCGATGAAGCTAAGTCCGGGATTGCGTTCGAGGAAGCGTGCAATATCCTTCTTTGTATCAACTTTGCTGAGCACGACACCGTCGGATTCCTGCCACAGAGCGCGAACCTCAACATAGTCTTCAATGGTCATCTCCTTGATCACGACATTCATAGCTAGCTCCTTTTCATCCCGTCACTCAACTGATACACGCTCTCCCCAATCCCCATGTAACTTCAGCATATAGAACCTCTCGCCTTCGTAGGCCGTCGCAAGCAGTCGATGCTGGGCGAGCAGGTCGTCGATTACGGCCCAGTCCGCTCCGGCTCGTCGCAGGAACTCGCAGACCGCGTTCTCCCTCATCGGGTGGACAGCCATAATGCTCAGCAGGTCTTCCTCGACGTTACCGGTGAAGGCGAAGGCGTTGCCCTCGTAGCCGATCAGATACTCGGCCTGGCTCAACCGCTCACGGAAGATATGATAGGCTCGAGCGATGGTTTCCTCGGCCGGCGGCTGCACCCAGTTCTCGGCCGGCGGCCGGGTGGGGATCGCCAGATAGGCCGTTGCAGGTTGCAAGCGGGCCAGGAAATCGGCCACCTCCCACAGGTGGTCTTCATCGTCGTTGACGCCATGCACCAACATCGTCTCTGTCACCAGCTTGCCCTGGTAGCTGCGCGCAAACTCAAGCGCGCCGTCGAGAACTGCCGTCAACTGCAAGCTGCCGTGCGGCCGGTCGATCTTGCGCCACACGGTTTCCCAGATGGAATCGATCTTAAGTGAGACCCAGTCGGTCAGCATCAGATCGTCGCGCACATCCTGGTGCCAGATCAGGGAGGCGTTGCTGATGACGGCAATCTTGATGCCCAGTGGCTTCAGCAGCTCAATGGTGCGGCCCAGGTTTGCGTCTAGCGTGGGCTCGCCGTCGGGCACGAAGGTCAGGTAATCGATGATTTCTCCGGCTGCTCGGGCCCGCTCCACCTTGTCCTGCACAGCCTGGAACACGGCCTCCGGCTCGTAGAAAGCCTGGCGCTCCACCTGCATCTTGATGGTGCGTCCCAATTGGCAATAGACGCAGGCATAGCTGCATATCTTGGGCGGGATGTTGTTGATGCCCAGGCTGCGCCCCAGACGCCGGGAGGGCACCGGGCCGAAGGCGATCATTTGCTGATCTCCATCCTGGTTGTTCCGTATTGTCATCATTCACATTGCTTTCTCTGCACAGGGGCGACCTGACCCCTTGTATCATCTATAAGTCGGCGGCTGATCGACCCTGCGTATCCGAATCGCCTGGACGCGATTGTAAGAGCCCAGCGGGAATGCGGGTCAGTTCAGCGGGAGAAAAAGGCGCCAGAATGTCCCAGGCCAGCCCCAGCGTCTCCTCGATGCTGCGATTCTCCACGCCCTGATGGACGAAGCTCTGCTCAAAAGTCTTTGCGAAGTTCAGGTGCTGCTGATCGTCGGCGCTCAGCCCACCTTCCCCGATGATGGCTACAAGCCGGCGCAGGTCCCGGCCGTTGGCGTAGAAGGCATAAAGCTGGTCGGCCAGAGCGCGGTGTTCCACCAGGGTCTTTCCCTCACCGATGCCGGCATTCATCAGGCGGCTCAGGCTGGGTAGTACGTCGATGGGCGGGAAGATGCCCTTGCGGTGCAGTTGGCGACTGAGCACGATCTGGCCTTCCGTAATGTAGCCGGTGAGGTCGGGGATGGCATGGGTAATGTCGTCATCGGGCATGGTCAGAATGAGCAACTGGGTGATGGACCCCGGTCGCCCCTTTATCCGCCCGGCCCGCTCGTAGAGGGTTGCCAGATCGGTGTACATGTAGCCCGGATACCCGCGGCGGCCCGGTACCTCATCGCGGGCGTTGGATATCTCCCGCAGGGCCTCGCAATAGTTGGTCATGTCGGTCATGATTACCAGCACGTGGAGCCCCTGCTCGAAGGCCAGATATTCGGCGGCTGTGAGAGCTGCCCGCGGGGTCAGCAGGCGTTCCACGGGTGGGTCGTCGGCCAGATTGAGGAAAAGGACGGCGTGGGCCAGCGCGCCGCTGGCTTCGAATTGGCGGCGGAAGAAGGTCGCCTCGCGATAGGTGATGCCCAACGCCGCGAAGACCACTACGAATTCGCTGGCTTCATCCCCTTTTACGCTGGCTTGCGCGGCGATCTGTGCGGCCAACTCGTTGGCAGGCAGGCCAAAGCCGCTGAAGATAGGCAGCTTCTGGCCTCGCACCAGGGTATTCAATCCGTCGATGGCACTCATACCTGTCTGGATGAAGTCGGAAGGGTGCGCGCGGGCGACGGGGTTGATGGGCAAGCCGTTGACGTCAAGCATCGCCTCGGGGACCACCGGTGGCCCACCATCGATGGGCGCGCCGGAGCCATCGAAGATCCGCCCCATCATGCTCAAACCTACCGGGATCCTGGCCCGCCGGCCACTGAAGCAAGAGACCGTGCGAGCCAGATCCAGCCCGGCGGTGCCCTCGAACACTTGCACGATGGCCCGCTCCCCTTGCAGTTCCAGAACCTGGGCTAGCCGCTCGCTGCCATCGGGCCCTGTGATGGTGGCGATCTCGCCCAAGCCCACGCGCTGAACCTTCTCGAAGACCAGCAGCGGTCCGGAGGCATAGCGTCCCGTGCGATACGATGTCGTCGTAAGGCTGGGTTTGGGCGTTTCGACACTTGTTTCAGTTAGAACCATTGATCGTAGCGATCCACGCTGAGTGATTGAACTTCTCTTGTCCTGGATCATCGCCTCTTGCGGCGCTCACCATCTGCCGACCGGTGTTTGACTCTGGCGCACAGCCTTGTCCCAAGCCTTGATCTCCCGTAACAAGTCGGGAAGGAGGGCTTGCAGGTCTTCTATCGATAGTTCGTGCAGGCGTTCCAGCCGCCGGCGCACATCCACGCTGGCCTCCAGGCAGGTCTCCAGGCTGTGACCAGTCCGGATGAGCGCGTCCAAGGTGTCGTAGTAACTTAGGATGGCCTGAAGCTGTGCTAATTGCTTGTGCAGCGGCGCGTAGGCATCGTCGCCGAAGGCTGATTGTTGCAGGAATGCCTCGCGCAGCAGCCTCCCCACCACTATGATGGCTCGCTCTGACTCGCCGATGGCATCGCTGCCCACCAACTGTACGATCTCCTGCAGCTCGTGCTCTTCCTGCAGCAAGCGCTGCGCGTGGGCGCGCAAGTCCGGCCAGTCTTCATGTACAGCCTCTCGGAACCAGTCATCCAAGCGGTAGTGCGTGAAGCTGCTAATCCAGTCAATGGCGGGGAAGTGGCGCCTGCGCGCCAGGTTCACGTCCAGGGCCCAGAAGGTCCCGGCCAGCCGCAGGCTGTTCTGAGTCATGGGTTCGGAAAAATCGCCGCCAGGAGGCGATACCGCCCCGATGATAGTGACCGAACCCTCGCGTTCTTCCTCGCCCAACACCTGGACGATGCCCGCCCGCTCGTAGAAGCTGGCCAGACGGCTGGCCAGGTAAGCGGGATATCCCTCCTCTCCCGGCATCTCCTCCAGCCGGCCCGACACCTCGCGCAGGGCCTCGCCCCAGCGACTGGTGCTGTCCGCCATCAGCGCCACGTGCAGGCTCTGGTCCCGAAAATACTCAGCGATAGTCAGGCCGGTGTAAATGCTGGCCTCCCGCGCGGCGACGGGCATGTTGCTGGTATTGGCGATAAGCACGGTGCGTTCCATCAATGGCCCGCCATACTTGGGGTCCTCCAGTTGCGGGAACTCGGTCAGCACTTCGGTCATCTCGTTGCCCCGCTCGCCGCAACCAATGTAGACGACGATATCGGCGTCCGTCCATTTGGCCAGCGATTGCTCGATGACCGTCTTGCCAGTGCCGAAACCGCCGGGGATGATGGCCGTGCCGCCCTTGGCGACGGGGAAGAAGGTATCGATAACCCGCTGCCCGGTCACCAGTGGCGTTTGTGGGTCCAGGCGGCGCTGATAGGGTCGGGGCCGGCGCACGGGCCAGCGCTGCGAGAGCCGCAAGACCAGGGGCTCACTGCCATCCTCCGGATACAGATAACCGATGACTTCACGGACACCGTACTCGCCCGGGGCCATTCCTTCCACCTGCCCAGGGGGATAGTCAGGCGGAACCAGGATGCGATGGTGGAATCTATTGCCCTCGCTCACCGTCCCTAAAAGTGAGCCTGCGACCACCCTGTCGCCCGGCGAGACTGCCGGCGCAAAGGGCCAGCGCCGCTTGCGATTGAGGGGCGGCAGACTGATGCCGCGGGCAATGTAAGGCGCCGCTGGAACATCCTGCGCATCTAACACGGCCAGGTCTGGCAGGGGGCGCTGCACGCCGTCGTAGATGCTGCCCAGCAAGCCGGGACCTAACTCCACCCACAAAGGCGCGCCGGTGTCCCACACTGGGTCGCCAATCTGTAGTCCAGATGTGTCTTCGTAAACCTGGACGGTGGCAATGTCTGCATCCAGGCGGATGATCTCGCCGATCAGGCGCTCGGGGCCTACCCAGGCCACGTGATAGAGCAGCGCGCCTTCGAGGTCTTGCGCTTCCACCACGGGGCCGGAGGCGCGGCTGATGACTCCTCGAGGCGCATTGCCCAGGGGACGTCGATTACGGTAGGCATGGATGGCGGTCTGCAATGCTTGAGTTGGCATGGTTGATTTCGACTAGGGTTCTTCTCGGCCTTCAGCTCTGAAGCTGATACTGTAGCCAATGACCCGGCTGAGCATCTCCGACAACAATTGGCGGCGGGAGATTTCGCCGCGAGCGGGGAGACCATCGGGCAGGACAACTACCAGGGGGCGATATTCCCGCTCGATCTGCTCCCGCAGATCGGCGGACAGCCCGGCGTAGTAGTGCTCATGGTAGGCGATTATGCCGTCGGGGGCCTCGGCCATTTGGCGTCTGAGCAACTGTTCAGCCTCGGTCAGATCGGAAGCCGCCAGCACGTGTGCGCCGGTCAGAGAGAAACCGGGCGCCAGGTCAGTTGTGGTGATGACAGTGAGTTGGGCCATATGACGGTAATGGTCAATCTCCGAGCAGTAAGTACGCCCTTGCCTCGTCTCGGCCGATGTTGCCGGCCACGGCCTCGGCGATCAGGCGCAGGTTGCGTACTTCAGCCCCTTTAGCGGCTAGAAAAGCGATGAGCACGCCCACACCAAGTGGATCCGCCTCTGAGAAGAGGCTCACCCGCCAGTGGAATAGCGTGCTCTCCCAGCCATGTTGCAGCGTTGTCAGGCGGCGGTCATCCCACTGTGCCAGGCTCTGCCGCCAGAACTCGCCCTCGCGTGCCGCATCCAGTACCATGTCCATCGCCTGGATGTCGGCGGCTGTACGCAAACGTTCCAGCGCTTCGGGCGAGAGCCAACCCCCGGCCAACCAGGGCGCCGGTCTCGCCAGCTCAACCTCGTGCAGGTCAAGGGCCAGTAGGAGATTGTGCAGGTCAAGGCTGCGGACCAGGTCGAGGCGCACAAGGTTACCGTCTGAGCCCGGGAGCGCCGCCGCCTGCCGGGTTGTGCTCTCAGCCCAGGCCAGGTCGAAGGCAGTGACGAGCTGGCGCAGGTTGGGGCCAGCGGGCAGCGCAGCCACCAGGCTTCCCGCCAGTTCATCGGTCGGAAGCCGCCATTGGGCCAAGAGGTCCACAAGACTGCGCGCCGTGGCCTGGCGCGCCAGCTCCGCCAGCATACCCTCGCTGAAGGGAGGTAAGGCAAACAGCCATGGAAGGATACGTTCGGGCCCGGCCCTGGCGCTGACGCCGCGTAGGAGAACAACGATGTTGTGACGATGGTACGGGGCCAGTAGTATGCCCAGAGCAGGGGCGATGGTTTCGCCGCCGAAGGCAGCTATGCGCCGCAGGATGGCGCCGTGATCGATCTGCACGGCGCGCAAGATTGCATCCAGGCCGGCCGATGTGACCAGGGATTGCTCGAGGGCGTCGTGGTATTGACTCTGATCAACTTGGCCAATGAGGGCTTCGAGGTTGGGAGCCGCCAGCAGTTGCTCGAATTCTGTGCGCTGAAGCAGCCGACTGCGCATGGCTCGAAGCCGGGCGTTAACGTATTCATAGCCAACGTCAATCCCGGCGCTCATCGGGTGTCCTCCCGCCGGGCTGATCCTCGCTGAGCAGATCCGACAGCAAAGGGCGCAGGTCGGGCAGGGAACGCTGCAGACGACTGTCCAGAGTGTTCTCTGTCACTACCCGAGCATTGACGCTGCGCACGATCACGCCGGGCGCTAGCCCTTCCTCTGTCTCGACTGCCTCGACGCGCTGCGGCTGGTCGTGGTGGGTGTCCAGGATGGCGCGGATGAGGTCGACGTCATCGGGATGGACCACGACGATGGCCGGTTCATCGGTGTGTGCCAGCGCCTCGGCCGCCAACCTGGCAAGGATGTCCTCGTAATCGGGCCGTTGGCGGGCGGCTGCCAGGATCTCCTGGGCGCGGCGGACGGCCGCCAGGAACGCAGATTCCTGCACCTGCACCTGCTGTCGCTGGTTCTCCAGCTTGACGCGGTGGAGCCGCCTGGCTTCCTCCTGCTGGGCTGCGCGCTGGGCCTCGGCCAGGATGCGGGCCCGAGTCTGCGCGGCTCGCACCTCGGCAGCCTCCATGCGGGCCGCGTAGGTTTCTTCGGCCGCCTGCAGGATCGCCTCTGCCTCCTTCTCGGCATCGGCGGCGATGATTTCGAGGATATCCTTCAGCGCCATCGCATCAGCCCCCGCCTCATCCCAGCAATAGCAGGATCATGGCGGCGACGGCGAAGCCGAGAATGACCATGGTCTCGGGGATGGCTACGAGCAAAATGATACGACCGGCCAGTTCCGGCTTCTCGGCGATGGTCCCGGCGCCTGCCGAGCCGATGCGGGCCTGGGCGTGACCCGTACCGAGGGCTGTGAGGCCCACGGCCAGTGCGGCGCCAATGGCAATGAGTCCGACTTCCATAAGTAATACCTCCTGAGGTGTCTGAAGATTCATAGTGATGATAGACCTGTGGAACCGGTTGGTCCGGGAACCTGAGCAGCGGCGGCGGTTCCTGGCTGGCCGATGTCTGGTTCTGTAGATGCGAGGCCGAACGGCTGGAAGGGTTTCCCTCCGTCCTCATAAAATTTGGAGAAGAACTCGACGTAATGCAAGCGCAAGGCGTGAATGGAGGGGCTGAACGCGCCCAAGGCGATGTTGAGAGCGTGGAATAGCAGGGCGATGATCACACCCACCCAGACCACTCCAACGCGGCTGGCCATCTCATTGCCCACCAGAGCGAGATAGACCGAGGCCAGGCCGATGGCGGCCAGTCGCAGGTAGGACAGGATGTTACCTACCACGCCCAGTAACTCCACCGGGGCCATGAGCGCGCCCAGCGGGCCCATCCCACGGATCAGCAGCACCAGCCCTACCAGCACGACCACCAGGCCAGGGGTGGTCCAGCCGGATGGCAACTGCTGCGCCGCTACACCTGCGAGCAAGAACAAGCCACAAAGGCCTACCAGCATCCCTGCGCGCTCCCAGAGCTTGTCGGTATGATGGGCGCACCAGGCGCTCCAGACGCCCAGCACCAGCCCTAATGTCACATGCACTGCGCCTATGGCAAGGGCGAAAATGAGCAGCGGCGCCAGGGCGTCGGGCGAAGAACGCTCGAGCCAGAGGGGCTGCAGGCCCAAAGCGTGGCCGAGCGAGCCGAAAAACTCACCGAACACCAGCCCCCAGACGATGCTCCAGCCCGCCCCCATCATCAGGAAGGCCGTCACGTCCCGCAGGCTGCTGCCTTTATCGCTACGGTAATGAACAAATGCGGCGATCAGCAGGATGACCAGGCCGTAGCCAATATCGCCCAGCATCAGCCCGAAGAACAGGGGCATGAACAACGCCATCCAGGCAGTGGGGTCCAGGCTACCGGCCCGGGGTAATGCCAGCAGTCGGATGAAGAATTCGTAGGGGCGGGCGACGGATTGGTTCTCCAGCAGCACCGGAGCTGTCGAAGCCTCCTCTTGGGACGGCGGCAACTCCTGGATGGCCAACTGGTCGGGCAAGCGATTTTCGAGGGCAGCGACCACTGGCACCAGTTCACGTTGAGGCACCCAGCCGATCAGTACAAAGGCATGGTCGGTTTCGCCCAGATGCCTGCGGGCGCGCAACTGCTCCAGGCGTCGGGCCAGGGCATGGCGAGCGCCCAGCCAGCGCCGCCGATGCCGCTCGGCCGCTTGCTGCAACTGCACATCCACCTGCTCCAATTCGCCTGGGATCCCCTCCAAACGACGCTGGATGCGGCCCAGCGCATCCTGGAACGGGACGTCCTGCAGCGATTCCGGCAACCTCACCTGGCTGACTTGCACCTGGCCCAGCAGTGCCTGCACCTGACCCGCGACTCGCTGGGGTACGACCAGGATGGCGCCGATACGATCGGGGTCGACTTGATCGTACACCAATTCGTATTCCTGCCCGGCAATTGCCTCGACCTCCTCGGCCAGCAGTTCGATGGCCGGACTATAGCGCCGTTGGACCAGCAAGGCGATGGTTTCATACCCCTGCAGTTTCGTCAGTTCCGGCGTGAGCCGCAAGAGCTTGCGAACGGTCTCGGCGTAGCTGGGCAGGATCTCGGCGTCGTTGCGCAGGGCTTCCCGGCGCCGAGCCAGTTCCTCGATGGTGGGCGCGTGGCGATCCAGGTCCGCTTGCAGGCCGGCGCACAGGTCCGTCTCCACCCAGGGAATGGGATGTTCTTCGGGGAGCCTGGGCAGCAGCGCCAGCAACGCGTCCAGGCGCGCGAGCAGGTAGCTGAGAGTCTCCAGCTCTCGCTGCTCGTCAGCCAGCGCGTAGGGTCGTAGCTCAGTGTGCACCTGCTGCCCATCGATGAGCTGAACACAAGCCAGCACTTGTACAGCCTGGAGCGTCTTGTCGAGGTCCCGCTTGTGGCCAATGACCTGCAAGCGTGTCATGGGAATGAGCATAGGTGATTCAGGGCAAGAGGTACTCTACGATCCTGGCCGCCGTTCTATCAATTCGCTGCGATAGATGATGGCGCAGGAATTCTGTTTGCTCCTGACCCTGCCTCCTCAGAACTGCGGCCTCCTCTTCTGCCGCGGCAAGGATAAAACGCCTGCGACCTTCAGCCTCCCGTTCCGCCTCGGCTTGCGCCTGCACCACCAGGTGCTCGGCAGCGTGTTCGGCCTCCTGACGGCGATCCGCAGCTCGCTCTCGGGCTGCGGCGACGCGGTCTGCAGCTGCTTGTTCGGCAGCGTGAATGCTGGAGACGGGATCAGACGACATCATTGCTGTTGCTCCAGGTTTGACCGGAGGAAAGGCGGTTACGGGTCCGGCGTTCTTTGACGCGCTTGAGCCGGTAGACCTCCTCCCGCTCACGCTCGGCCAGGCGCAATCCGATGGTCCGCAACTGGTGGTGCAGACGGGGCAGGAGAATGTGCTCCAGTGCGTTGACGCGACGGGTTGTCTGGCGAATGGCTTCGGCCAGACGGCGCAGACGTAGCTCGCTGTTGGCGACCTTAAGCAATACTTCGAGCTCCGATTCGAAAGCACTCACCACCGCTTCCAGGCGAGGCGTGCTGTCGGTGGGACCGTACGGACGATCCTGGGGTGGAGAAGCCAGCCTTTGCGGTTCGATGCGCAGGACGTTTACGCCCATCACGCGGGTACTCGTCACGGGCACATTGAGGGGATCGAGTCCAGCCAGGGCCAGGCTGCCCAGCACCTCAGGACCGTCCAACGCCTGGGCGAGGGCAAGGCTACGACGGGCGGCAGCGGCCACTTCGTCCAGAGTCTCTACTTCCTCCATGACGGCATCTGCGCTGCTCATCAACTCCTCCATGAGGACGTTTCGTTTTTGCCGTAGCAGTTCTTCAGCTTGAGCAGTCAGCTCGAGCTGCGCCCGCTTCTGATTCAATTCCGAACGCGTTGCGGTGACTTGTTCCAGGGGCATAATAGATGACTCGATCGTGTGATGCTATCACATCATGGTCATACAAAATCGCTACCAACTGTCCTGAAAAGACAGGGATTGGCCTTCTCAACCTTTGGTGGTTTCCTTCCTGGATGTTCCGCATTGTCATCAATGACATTTACGGCTCTTCTATGGTCTCCGGTTGCTGTCGTATCACCAATACCGGGCAAGGACTGTGACGCACTACCTTCTCGGCTACACTGCCGAACATCCAGCGAGCCAAGCCGCCCCTGCCGTGGCTAGATATGACGATTAGATCGATAGCCTCCGCGCTGACGACATCGAGGATATCTTCGGCAGGCGCTCTATCACGCAGCAGGATCCGTGTCTTGAACCCTTGCCGGTCCAGTTCACCTTGCAGGGCTTCCAGATAGCTCTGAGCTTCCTGGTGAGCCTGTTGACGCGCTTCCTGCACCCAACCTATCCAACCCATCGTCTCTTCCGGATGTGATATTGGTGGTGTGGGGCTGGGGATATCCAGCACTCGCAGCAGGAAAATCTGACTCTCGAACTTCTTCGCCAGTGTAAGGGCAGCCGGCAGGGCTCTTTCTGACACAGGCGAGCCGTCCAATGGGACTAAAATGCGTTTGAACTCAGTCATGATCTACTTTCTCCTTTCTAATCTCGCAGGTTAACCACTGGGGATTCGACCATGAAGGCAGCACGGTTATCTGCCGGGAGAGCGAACCACTGTGTTGGGGTTCATCTCTGCTACGCGGGCCTGCTCTATCGATTCCGCAGCAGTTCATCCGTCACTTCCATTCACGCCGGCTTCAGATCAAGCACCGGCGTGCTGTTGATTGCATCCAGCCCCCGCACTCGTAACACGTTCCCCTCCACCGCTATCAGATCCACCACGGTAACGCCGACGGGGTTGGGTCGCCGCGGGCTGCGTAGGGCGAAAACTCCTCGCCGGGGGCAAGACCTGTCACCGCGAGGATGCTGAAGCAAGTCAAAGCCTTGTGAACGATGAAAGTAGAATACCACCATGACCTGCTGGCCCGGCTCCAGGCCCCTCAAGCCTTCGGTCAGGGCCGGATCGAGGACGATGCGAGATTCGGCAAACCGCATCTCCTGCGGCGCAGCTTTCTCCTCGAAATCGTTCTCGACGTAACCGATGGCCCGGAAAGTAACGGACTCTTCCGTCTTACTCGGCACTGGACAGGCGTTAGAGAAGGTCACGATCATCACCACCTTGGCCTACCGGGCGACATGGCGAAACGTCTCCCGCAAAGCGGCGATGATGCTGTCATCTTCGCCGGTGATCAGGCTATGGATGGACTCTTGGAAGCGTTTCATCTCGGTCTTTTCTTTCTGCACTCACTCTGTCCGGCTGTGCTATCCCACCATTGAGGACGGCGCTCTAGCGACGCGACGATGAGCGTGGCCACGGTGCCTATCCCTATTACTAGCTTGCTGCGATGAGATCAATCGGCAATCTTGATCACGGCGTTGGGCTGGTCCAGTTCTCCCTGTTTGGCCAGAATGAGAGCATCCTGTAAATCTTCAAAGGGGAACAGACTCGTCTCCACATTTAGTTCCAGCCCGTCGACAATGCTGAAGAACTCTTCTGCATCTGATTTTGTTAAGTGATACAAGGTCTTTATTGAGCGACCCCATAGGTTTTCACTGTAGTTTTTTATGACAATTGGAGACGCGCTCACGGGAGCCAAAACTAAGGTCCCGCCTTTTTTCAACAGAGAAAGGGCCGGCTCAACCAAGTTTCCCGCAGGGGGAAAGAGTATAGCTGCGTCTAGCACACAGGGCATTTCTTCTCTTGAGGCATTCGCGGCCCACTCTGCCCCTTCTCTTCTGGCTCGTTCGAGGTTCTTTTGAGATCGTGTGCTCACGTATGTCTTTATGCGCAGAGAATGAGCCACTTTGAGGGCAATGGAGGCCGTGGGGCCGTAGCCGTAGAGCCCCAATTTGTCACCTTCCTGGACCTCTGTGAGTTTGAATGCTGCGTATCCGGCGATGCCAGGACATATGAGCGGTGCAATCTCGGAAGGTTCCAGCCGGACCTCATTGAGCGGCAAGGCAAACGTTTCTGCAATCGTCACGTATTCTGCGTATCCACCATTCTCGTGCCAGCCCGTGGCTTTGAAATCGGGACAGTAGTTCTCTCTTCGAGATAAGCAGTACTTGCATCTTCCGCAGGTGCTGTGGAGCCAGTAGACGCCGGCCCTATCACCAACACTGAAGCGCCGGACGTTCTTCCCCACCTCATCAACCACACCCACGATCTCGTGCCCCAAAATGACGGGGGATTCCTTCAAGGGAAGGTCTCCCTCAGCGATGTGGATATCTGTCCTGCAGACCCCGCAAACGAGCACCTTGATACGCACTTCATCGTTCTGCGCATGAGGAGTGGGCACCTCCATGAACTTCAGCGGCCTATCCTCAATCTGTGCCTGTTCTTCGAGAATCCATGCCCTCATCATTCTCTCCTAAATCACAAGTGAGCCTGCGTAGCGTTCCCGAAAGGTTTCACTGAGACCCTCCCGGACCATCCTCACGGCACGTGGCAGGTAGTCCAGGATGTCTTGGGTCGTTATGCCATCTTCACGCTTGTCGTCAGCGGCCAGATCCCCTGAGAGCCCATGAATGAACACCCCCTGGCTCACTGCATCTCGAAGGGAGAGTCCCAGGCCGAACATGGCAGCAATCGTCCCCGTCAGCACATCACCCGATCCTGCTGTAGCCATACCGGAGTTCCCGCTCATGTTGATGAATACCCTCCCATCAGAATATCCAATGAGCGAATGGCCGCCTGTCAGGACGACTATGGCATTCAATTCTATCGCAGTGCGCTGCAGGACATCGACTTTGTAGGTGTCGATGTCGCCGACACTCATCCCCGTGATTCTAGCCATCTCGCCCAGGTGTGGAGTAAGAATGGTTTCTGCTTTTCGCTCTCTGATGATTTGCAGATCGCCACATAGCGCTGTAATGCCGTCACTGGCTATGAGCAATGGTTTATTGATCTCCTTTGCCAACTCCCTGACCAGTTGCTGAGTTTCCTTCTCCAGGGACAGACCGGGGCCGAGCACCACCATATCCATGTTCTCTGACAGTGCCAGTAATGCCTGCTTGTTCTCGAGAGAGATACTTCCCGCCTCTGTTTCTGTCTGAGGAACCAAGACGATCTCACTCCCCTTGTTGGCGACAAACGGTGTCATGGATTTGGGTGTAGCGAGGTGGGAATATCCGCCGCCGGCTTTCAGAAACGAGAGGGCCTCAAAATAGGGCGCCCCGAAGTAGCTGGAAGCCCCAGCAATGAAAAGCGCTTCACCGAGATCGCTTTTGTGACCATTTGGACCTCTGGGAGGTAGTTTCACCGGCTGGCTTATCTCGATTTTCAGCGCATCTGCGTTGTAGATGGATGGAGGAAAGGAGATGTGTGACACATATAGCTTCCCGCACAGGTCATATCCTGGGAAGAGCATATTGCCTAGCTTCGGGAGGCCGAAGGTCACGGTGCAATCGGCCTTCACCGCGACGCCCATGATTTTGCCCGTATCGCCGTGTACACCGGAGGGGATATCAATGCTAAACACCGTCTTTCCGCTCTGATTAATCAATTCAATGATTTCGCGATGTACGCCGCTAACATCCCGTGACAGACCAGTGCCGAATATTCCGTCCACGATGGCGTCACAACGAGCAATCTCTCCTCTAACCAGTTCGATAGATTTGATCCGTCGAACTTCTATGGGCAGGTGGGACACAATGTCCAGATTGATTTTCGCCGCACCTTTGATTCGGCTTGGATCACCCAAAATAAAAACCTTAACCGTCCCACCATTGGAGTGGATCTTTCGCGCAACAACGAAACCGTCGCCCCCGTTGTTGCCGATACCACAGAGGACGAGAAACTCCTTGTCCTTGATGCCGAGCTCCTTCAGTATCGCGAAGTACACAGCATGACCCGCGTTTTCCATCAGGAGTTCGGCCGAGATGCCGAATTCTCCGATAGCCGCCCTGTCCAGGGCTCTCATCTCGGAGACTCTGCTGATTTTCATGTCATACCTCTCGCTCTCGCACGAGATCCTATTTCCGCCTTTCGTCAAGCGTTCTACCCGGTGAGAGCCAGTTGGATGCTCCACAAGTAGACACTTGTCAGGAAAACTACCCGAGACTCTTTTCTTCAGCCCTTTCCAGCTTTTCGACGATCCTCTCTACGTCTGACTTGGCGTTCGCGGCTTCCATCGGCATTCCTTTTAGCCAGGACATGGCAATCGCGGGGTCTTCGTGAATGACCCCAATCGCCTCAATTCCTTGCTCCGCCAGTTTTTCCCTCATATACCCTTCCATTTCCTCATCTCTGACCCGGTTTAGTATCACCAAAACGCCTTTGATCGTCGCTTCTCTGAAGATGCGATTGGCCCACTCGACCAGGTCAGGGGTTTCCAAATGCTTCGTAGCTGGCAATCCGCCCGCCTTGATCTGGTTTACCATGTCTCTCATGTTGGCTGCCATCTGAATCGCCGCTGTGGTCGGATCGACGACGACCAATGCCCAATCCAAACCGGTTACAGCGCCCCGCGCCGAGTCCTCAAATCCCGCCTTGAAGTCTACCAGCGTGACAGGGGTTTCACCGTTCTGATGTATCCTCAGGTCCCTGGCGATCTTGGAAACAGGACCGTCGCATCCAGCGCCTGGACCTTGATCGCCGATCTTTCCAGCCGTCAGGAGCAATATCCCTCCGTCGTTTTGACTGTAGTGTCTGTCGGGAAGTTGATCCAGGGAGATATCTGCCCCCGGCAAAGGCGTTGGATCATCCACAGGGCAGGTGACAGATCCTCCGCTGAACACCACGCCCCCGAAATAGTCCAGGAGCTGGGTTGGAGCCGTTTCCATGCCCAAGGCCTGGTGCAGCCCCACATTGGTCGAATCGGCGTCCACCACACAGACTTCGTAACCGCTGTCTCTGAGCGCCATGGCCAGCAGAACCAGGGCTGTGCTCTTGCCACTCCCGCCCTTTCCAAACACGCCAATTCTCCTGCCAGTGAGCGCTTTCTTGTGTTCCATCACCGTTTTCTCTCCTTATTCCATCCTGCACGATGGGATGGTTCCTCACGATATACTTGATCCTCCCTGGATTCGGTGAAGCGTCCAGACAATGTTCAAGACCGCACTCGCTGTGTCAGTGGGCGTGGTGATGCTGTTGCTCTGCCGGACCGCCCAGCTTGTCCAGAGCGCTCGCCAACGCTTCGTTGGCGAGGACCACTGCTTCCGCAGCAGCCAGGATGTCCGGCGCGGCAACGCCGGCCTTGTCTGCCCAGCGGCGGAACTCGGCAGCATGTTCGTCGTTGTGCTCGATCCAATGGGGAATCAACACTCGCAGTTTTTCCTGGTCATTCATGGCGTTTTCTCGGGTTCAGTCAAGGACTCAAGCATCACCCGGTGCTTGATCAGGTCTATCTCGCGGATGGTAGCTTGCACCACCTGGGGTGCCTCGAACAGCCTACTCAGCCGCACTCCTTCCGGTACAAGCTGCACCTTCAGCACGTCCTGCATGATCTCTTCTTCGTTCAAGTACACGGTTGCCTGGCACATGGTAGAAAACCTCCTCGCAGCGACAATTGCAATAACCAGCTTTTCAAAGCACTAGTCCAGCTTCCTGATGACTGCCAGCGTCTGATCCCATAGGCTGCGACTGAAACGACGCCTTTCCCATACGCGTCGTAGCAAACTCAATCGGCTCTTCTGCGCCGACTGCTTCGCCTGACGACAGAGCCTCAACGGATCCACGGTTGTCAGCAGAGGCGGCTTTCACGCCAGCCAGTCACGGGCATGAGCACCCGTTCTACCTTAATACCTGGATCCACCGAAGCTGGTTGGGAGGCGTCGCCTCTGCTGACCGCAATGAACCCTTCCTTGTTGCTTAGAAGGTAAAGGTCATCGTCGCTCCTTCCGCGTCCATCAGGAAGGGCGGCGCCTTTTCGATGAGGATCCGCTCATCTCGCAGGTCCTTGGGGTTGATCCCCTTGTTCTCCAGGGCCAGCTCGCAGAGCACGACCTTGCCGCCCAGATCCATGATGGTGTCGAACAGTCCGACCGGATCGGGCAGGCCCTTTGGCTGGCCGATCTTTTCCAACTCGCCTCTGAGGGCCCATCTGGCTCCTGCCGGACAGAAGAAAACGTGGACCTCATCATCGATGGCGAGGCCGGAGGAGGCAAAGATCAGCGTTGGCAGGATGTTTGCGGGTGTGTCGCCATTGCAGACAATGACCATTTTCTGGCTACCGTTTTGTTCAGACATGTGATTTTCTCCTTTAGCTCAGGTTAGGGAATCTGGTCTTGATGTCAAACTTCGGTTGGGGAATGAGCGTGCTCCATAATGTTCTTTGCCTCGGGCGAGAGTGCGAAACTGTCTGTTTCACAGCTATTCCGGGCTATTCGCCATGACTTGCTGGACTGATTGAAGAAACTTCACCAATTCCGAAAGAAACCAGTTGACGTCGAGTCCATCGCATTGGTCTGTCAACTGCGAGAGCCAGGCGGCGGCTGGCACGGCGTATTCTTCCGGCCAGGGTGCCGTCTCCACTGGCGCGCCGGGGAGAGCCTTCGGTTGCTCCATAGTTTCTGCAAGCACACCCGCTGCCGTTCCCTCGATGGGGTAATCACGCCAATTTCGTGAGTCATCGATCCGAAAAGGGACAATCTGTGGATCAAGTGTCCAGGTAGACATCCCGTGCAGACTCACCTGGGCGTCGTAGCCCATCATGTTGAGAATTGTCGCCACCTGCGGACTGGTGAATCCCAGATAGCAGCAGATGACAATGGGCTGGTCGGTCGGCAGGCGCGAGAGGTTTTCCGGCTCAAAAACCTGCCAACGAGGGCTGTTTACCGCCCCAGGAATATGCCCTTTGGCATAGTCATCCGGCCACTGCAGACTGAGCACAAAGGGATCGTTTGCTGCGTCGCCGTCCATCAATAGGTCTTCCAAATCACAGGGACAGATGCCGGCGTTGGTATAATGCTCTGAGGCCAGGTAAACATCGGCTGCTGCCGTGATAATCTCTTCCGGCGTGCTTCCGGCCACGTTCAGCTGTGGATAACGGCCTGTGGGATCGGCAGTGTGTGTCTGGGTGTCCATGGCGTGTTCGCAGACACATGCTGGGTCAAAGTGGTCAGGAATGGCGACCTGATTTTTGGTCCAGCTCTCAAAGCCATACGCCAGATCCAGGGTGTCATAGCCCAGTAAATTCAGAATGGCGGAAATCTGAGCGGAATGGACGCAGTGGTTGCAATAGAGAACCACCAACTGATCTTCGGGAATCTGGGCCCGCAGTTGGGCCACGTCGGTGATTTCATCCCAGGGTAGATTGATTGCTCCAGGGATGTGCCCCCGTTCATACTCAGCACGGGTCTGTACACTCACTACCAGTGGATCGTTTTCAGGGTCGCCATCGTGCAGCAGGTCGTACAATTGGTCGACGTCCATGTGGTATTGGTGATATTCATCGGGAAAATAGTCGGCTGCCGCCAGCCGAATTGTCTCCAGATCGGGGGGAGGGTCGTTGGCCAACGCTACAGCGCAGGCCTCGCCGCTCAACACAAGCAGCCCGCCGATCACAACAAGTATTCCCAGCTTCTTCATCAGCCTCGTGATTACAGGTTTCATCTGAAGCCTCCTGGCGCAATGATGCGCAGTTATCGTGTGGCTACCTGACTTGACCTGGCTTTCGCCGGCAGAGTCAAGCCGCAACAGATGCCATCTCGGTCTCTGCCGCCTGCCGGACCAACGCCTTCTCCTTCACCGCCTGGAAATAGATAGCGCATGGCCGGTAGGCCAGGTGCGACCATTTACCGAAGGGCACTTCCAGCACCAGCATCGGCACCAGAATTGCCAGATGGATGACATAAATGTAGTAAGTCCCTAAAGGCAGTCCCATATAGCGGAAGATATGCACCAGGATGCCGGACACTGTGGTCAGAAACAGCAGGATCAGGAACATCCAGTCACTTGGGTGCGAGAAGCGGTGCATCTCGGAATCCTTCTTGATCCGTCCCCAAAACATCACTGCTGTTCCCCACAGCAAAGCGATGGTCGCCAGGTAGCCGATCCACCGCTGGGGATGCCAGATGGGATAGATTTCATCGGTTTGGAACCATTTCAGGAAGCCCACGATCAATACAAGCATGATGCCGTAGCCGACCACCAGAATCCAGTGATTGCGCCAGAGAGGTTTCTTCAGGAAGTCCTTTTCCGGGTCCTCATCGCATTTGGACCACCGGCTCTGGGTCACTAGTTGGTAGATCAGTTGCCAGGCTTCAGTGATGTACAGCGAGAAAGGTATCTTGAGGTCCGTGCCCCGGCGCAGGGTGAAGATGTACATGCGAAAGACGTTGGACAGCAGGAAAAAAGCAAGCCCAAGAAACATGATCCAGTCGAGAACATGGACAACGTGAGCGGGAGCGAAGGTGTTCAGTTCAACGCGATCGGTGACGACGGGGCCGTGAAAGAGAGCGAACGCCACCACGACCAGGAGACCCACGAACAATACGGAACCGATCTCCCAGTACTTTGAAGTATAGAATCTGCGGGCAAGTCCGGTCCAGTCGTATTGGGCCGTCAGCCAGCGCCGCATGGTCATCTGCGCTTCGCCCGGCTCGGCCTGCCTGGGGCAGGTCTCGGAGCATTCGCCACAGTAGTAACATAGCCAGGGGTCGGTGCTCTGCAGCAGGCGATCACGCAACCCCAACTGCACCATGCGCAGATTGTTGCGCGGGAATGGCGTCGCATCGGTGGCCAGCGGGCAAATGGCGGTGCAGTTGCCGCAGTTGAAACAGGATTCGATGTTGACCTCGCCGTATTTCTTGAGTTCCAACAGCAGGTTTGGATCTGCGCGATTTTTCATCGCTTCTCCTCCTTGGCCAGGCCATAAAGGTAGTACTCGTAGTCCTCGTCCAGGCCTGTTTCAACGATCTGGCCGTACTTCTTCATCGCGGCAACGTGCCATAAGACCTCTGGGGCAGAGAGACCGACCTGATCGGCCAATTGGGGCACGGAGTGGGGCCCGGCTTGCAGCGCCCGCCGCAGCGATTTTCGAATACCCTGCTGCTGCTTGAGCATGGCCTGGGCTTCCTTTACCTGCTCGCGATGCTGCTTGCGCAGATCGGCCAGCATTTCGCTTCGTTTTTTCGCTTCTGTTCTGTCTCTTGTCGTCATGCCACACCCTCCAGGACAGGGATCTCCGCCGTGATGGCGTCCACCATGGCTTGGTATTCGTCCAATCGCCAGCCTTGCACATCGATGGCCTGATTGGGACAGACGCTGACGCACACGCCGCAGCCGTTGCAGTTGGCGGGAGTCACTACCGCCCGCTGGGCGCTGGCGCCATTTCTTGAGAAGGTTTCCAGGTGTATAGCGCCATCCTGCGGGCAGATACGCACACAGTCGCCGCTGCCCTGGCAACGGTCAGCATCCACGTGGGCCACGTAGGGCTCCAGTTCGACCTTCCCTTTGTTGAGCAGGATCGCCACCTTGGAGGCGGCTGCTTCCGCGGCGGCGCAGCTTTCTTGAATGTTCATCGGTCCCTGGGCTGTCCCGGCCAGTACGATACCGTTCACAGCGGTCTCAACGGGCTGCAACTTGGGATGGACTTCCAGCAGGAAACGGTCGTTGCCCGGGGTGATGTTGAACGTTTCAATCAGGTCCTGTATCGGGTTGGGCATCATTCCGACAGACAGCACGACCAGGTCCACCGGTAATTCGATTTCCTCGCCCCAGGTCAGGTGGTCCTTAACCTTGACCAACAAGGGGTGTTGCGAGCCATTCTCGGCCTGATATACCTCGGGAATCTCCTCGGCGAAGTAGCGCAGGAAGGTGACCTGGTTCTGGCTGGCCTGGGTGTAGTAGTCCTCTTGCCCGCGGCCGTAGGTTCGAATGTCCTCATAGATGTCGTATGTGTGTACGTCCGGGTAGCGTTCCCGGATCTGATTGGCCGCGCTCAACGTGGCCGTGCAGCACACACGTGAGCAGTAATCGTTGACGTGTCCGTCCGGCTGGGGTTGGTGCACCCCTTCGATCTGGCGGCTGCCTACGCAGTGGATCATGGCGATGCTGCGCACGGGATGACCGTTCCATTCCAGCTCGCCGCCGGTGGGGCCATCGGGCGCCAGCAGGCGCTCCAACTGGGGCAGGGTGATCACTTCGGGGAATTCGCCGTAGCCCATTTCGCCAGGGAATGGCTCGTAGGGACGGAATCCGGTGGCAACCACTACGGCCCCCGCGTTGATGTCGAATTCGAAGGGGGTGTCATCCAGGCGGATATCACCATTGTGGCTGGACTTCAGACATTCCTCGCAGCGGGTGCAGTGTTCCCAGTCAATCACCGGGCTGGCCGGGTAGCAGCCCTTGTAAGGTCGGTAGATGGCTTTACGGGTCTGGAGGCCATAGTTGAATTCATCCGCTACTTCCACCGGGCAGGCGGCTATGGCCTGCGCCACGGCATCGAAATTTCCATCAATACCACGCGGCTGCTGGCGGATGTGGACCTGGAAATTGCCCACGTAGCCTTTGGCTTCCACTACCTCCGCACCGGTATGGATGGTGATATTGGGTTCAGCCAGCACGCGCTCGATCAAACGGTGCAGCAGGGTGCGGGCATCTTCGCCGGTCGGGAAGACATGCTGCCACTGGGCCATACGTCCGCCCAGGAAGTGGCTCTTCTCCACCAGGGTGACTTTCAGCCCCGAGCGGGAAATGTCCAGCGCGGCCCGCAGTCCGGCCACCCCTCCCCCAATGACCAGAGCGTGTTTTTCTGCTTGGAGCTGCACCGGTTCCAGCGGTCTCATCAGGCGGGCTTTGGCAATCCCGGCCGACATCATGCGCACTGCTTTCTCAGTAGCTTCATTCGGGCAATCGTGATGCACCCAACTATCCTGTTCTCTCAGGCCGACGTGATAATACAGGTAGGGGTTTAGCCCCGCCCGCTCCACCGTTTGGCGGAAAGTCTGCTCGTGCAGGAAGATGGAACAGGCTCCCACCACGATCCGGTTGACTCCCTTCTCTCTGATGTCATCGGTGATCAGCTTCTGCCCTGGATCGGAACACATGAACATGTCGCTGTGGGAGGTCACAACGTTGGGGAGTTCCCCCAAAGCCCTGGCAACCTGCTCGCATCGCACCACGTCGCCGATATTGCCGCCACAGTTGCAGACGTATACGCCGACGCGCACTTCTTCTTTCTGTTCCTGGGATGAGTCCTGCAAGGGCACCTTTTCTTCTTGGGTCGGGTTGGATTGTTCAGGCATAGACCGGGCTCCTCTCTTCCTGAGCCGCAACGGGTGCGGCCTGCCGCCCGTTGTGCGTATGCATATAGGCAGCAGCTTCCGAGGCGGCGGCTCCCGCGGTTACAATACTGTCCACGATGTCCATCGGTCCGGTTGCCGACCCGGTGGCGAAGATGCCTGCCTGTTCGGTCACTGCAGGCGAAATGTTGTAGTCTGGAATCTGGATGAAACCGTCCTCCGCGACAGGGACCTGATAGAGGGGCTGCGTGTTATAGCCAGGCAACATGCCTACCGAGAGCACCACCAGATCATGCCTGCGCTCGGCCACGTGCGAGAACTCGTCTATCAACTCTACCCGCACGATGGGATTCTGGTCCTCATCCTCGGTGATGCGAGCCACCTTGCCCTTGACGAACTCGATCCCCATGGCTTTGGCGTTCTGGTAGAACTGCTCGTAGCCCTTGCCGAAGGCGCGGATGTCCATGTAATAGATGGTGATGTCGGCCAGGGGCAACGCACCCGAGAGCAACATGGCCTGCTTGATGGCATACATGCAGCATATCCGCGAGCAGTAGGACACACCCAAGCTCAGGTCGCGGGAGCCCGCACATTGCACATAGGCGATGGAGTCGGGCAATTTGCCATCCGACGGCCGCAGCACCCGCCCGTAGGGGCCGGTGGGGGCCAGCAGGCGTTCCATCATCAATCCATCGATCACGTTACGAAGATTGCCTGCCCCGTACTCCTTCTTGGCATCGTAGGGGGTCACTTCATAGCCGGTGGCCAGGATGATAGTCTCTGCCTCGATCTGGAGGGTTTGCGGCTGCTGGAAAAAATCGATGGCGTCTGTGGGACAGGCTTTGAGACACTTGCCACAGAAGATGCAATGGTCGATGTCAAGCAGGGCAGTCTGCGGCACGGCGGTGGCGAAGGGTACATAGACCACCCGGTGGGCCGTACGACCGTATTCATTGGCTTCGTCCGGCAGATCGAGGGGGCAGACCAGTTCGCAGGAGCGGCAGCCGGTGCAGTCCTCTTCCCGCACATAACGGGGCTTCCGCAGGACCTGGGCGGAAAATCCCTTCCCGTTGCGTGTTACCGACTGCACTTCGCTGTAGGTCAACAGTTGGATGTTGTCGTGGTGGGCCACGGCCGCCATCTTGGGGGTGGTGATGCAGCTACAGCAATCCAGTGTGGGAAACACCTTGCTCAAGCCGATCATCTTGCCCCCGATGCTGGGATCCCGCTCCACCAGGGCGACCTGATAGCCCTGATCGGCCAGGTCCAGCGAGGCCTGCATGCCGGCGATGCCACCTCCGACAACCAGGGAATCCACGTGTAGCTTGTTTGAGGTCATTTCTTTTAAATCCTCGTCTTCCTGGCTCACGCCTGTAGGGCTGTTGTGGCCGGCAGTGAACGGGGCACCGGCCCAAGCTCCTCGAGCAACTGGTTCATCTTTTCGATCTCTTCGAGGAAAGGACGGACGCACACAGTGCAGATAGCCGTCAGACGCAAGCGGCGCGGGTCCAGATTGCGCTCTTTCATCAGTTCATAAGTGCTGTTGACCATGGTCGCCGTCCGTTCCGGCGCGCCTTTGTAAGGGCTGTCGGTGCCGCTGTACATCACGAGTATGCCGTCGAAGCCGCGCTCGAAAGCCCGCATATAAAAGCTCTCTGGAAACATGGCTGCACTCATGACCGGCAGGATGAAAGTGTTAGGTGGATATTCCAGGTGAGCCTGCCCGGTAGAGTCTGCTCCCCGATAGCCGCCCGACAGGGTGGCCAGGATCAGAATCTTGGGTGTTCCGTTTTCCGTTTTTGTTGCCATGGGTAGTACCTCAATTCGATAATGCGCAAAACGCCGAAATGCAGCATGAAATATCACGTTTTACGCATTACGTTTTCCGTTCGACTACTTCTGGCGCAGAATAAAAAGCCGGTCGTACGCGCCTTCATCGACAAAGCCCAGAAATTCGTTGCCGGTCTTCTTACACCAGCGGCTCAGGTTATTCCGGGTGTCCTGTGAGCCGGACCAGATTTCCAATACTTCGCCGACGTTTACGCCGCCGATGCCCTTTTTGGCTTCCAGCAGGGGACCAGGACAGGCGCTGCTGCGGGCGTCGACAACTTTGGCGGATTGAATGCTCGCGAGATCTTCTACTCCACTCGTCATTGGGTTTCTCCTTGGTTGAATGGTGGCTGGAGCGTTGCCTGCTCCAGTTCGTCGAGTAACGAATCGATGTCCAGGTGATAAGCATGTGCCACCTCGTCAAGCGTACAGAATGGCGCCATCGGACATCCCACACATGCCGTGCGGCGATGGAGGAAAACCAGCAGCGTCTGCGGCCAACGGTCCATTACGTCGGCTACCCTGCTGTCAGCCCTCAGATGGGAACAGTCTATCATGCCAGACACCTCTGTTTACCAGCATAGACCATGTGCAGGCTGCTGTCTTTGTGCCAGAACAAAGAAATCGGAAAACAAAATGACAGCCACCTCAAAGGAGTGACTGTCACTTGTAGATGAACCCCTGAACTCAAATTTGGAAAACGGTGCGCCCCTATCTCAGACCGTCTGGCCTAGCGATCGCCCCTGTTACTGTTTTTCTGCGTCGTCAATCCCTCGGAAATCGCTACCAGCCCGTGCATTTGCAGAATGACGATCCGCTTCCAGCCCAGCTCAACCAATCCCTGGTGCTCCCAGCGGTTGAGAACGCGGCTGGCTGTAAACTGCGTCGTGCCCGTCATTTCTGCCAGATCTTCGCGAGACAGTGGCAGGTTGATCAGCACGCCGGTCTCCACACGTTGCCCAGCCTGTCGCGCCAGCCGTAACAAGGTCTGGGCCACTCGCTGTTCCACGCACTCGGTGGTCACCTCGTGGTAACGACGCTGCCATCCCTGGCATTGCTCTACCATCACCTGCAAGGCATTCAAAGCGATTTGTGGATAGCGCTGCAGCAAGTCTCGCAGCGTGTTTTTCTCCCATCCCAGGGCCGAACAGGCATCGACCGCCTGCAGGGCTGCCGGGTACTCTGCCCTATCGGCCAGGGCGGCAATCCCAAAGCACCTGCCAGGGTCGAGAAAGCGCACGAGCACCTGATGGCCATCCGGCGTCAACTGTGTTAACTTCGCCCGTCCCTCCAGCAGCAGATAAGTGGAGGTCGCGGGATCACCTTGATGATAGAAGAAACCCTTGGGGCCAACCTGGGTGCGCCAGCCTGCCTGATACACAGCTTCCAGTGTGGAATCAGACAGGTTTTGAAAGAGTATGGATCCGGCGAAAGCCTTGGAAACATCTGATGGCAACGACATGTCTCCCTATTCTACCGGAAAAAACCGGAAATGTAAAAAATGGAGCAAGTCGCAGGCTTAGTCGATAACACACGGCCACCCGTCATTATCGAGTGTGACCTCGATATCACGGACAAGGTATGAGCAGAGCAGTGCGTTGAAACCATCCGGTGCCAAAACATCTTTTCCATGCCAGAAATCCTGGCTCCCGCGGAGATACGAGGGCGTCTGCATCTGGCAGGCATAACCAAATTCCTCTACGACGCCATCAGCCAGGCGGAACTGTAATGTGAAAAGCGAAGCACAGTTTGCCGCCGGCATCAGGCTCACGTCAGCATCAAGGGCCGCCACAAGCTCAGCCACAACATCGGGCTCCGAGAAGGAAATCAGAGGCTCATAGGAACCTGGTACGTCGGGATCGCGCCTGAGAAGGGCGATTTCCTGTGTCTGGGCCAGCCCTGCTTTATCGACGATGTTGATGGTGATTCCTGTCGCGATTTCTTGCTTTTCCGGACCGCACTCGCCGCGAAAGAACTCCCATCCGTCACATTCACTTCCGTCTGGAAAGATGCACACGCCATACTGGCTGCCATCGGAGGCGGTGCGTATTTCGTATGTGTAGCCTTTTTCAGCGCAGAACAGGGCAGCCGGATTGGCTAACCCCACTGTACTCTCGCTGGTCGGTTGGCCATCAGGTGTTTGCAGGATTGGGGGCAGCGTGCAGCTGGCCAGCAACAGTGCCATGACCAGCAGAACCAGCAGGTGTATTCTGAACTTGCAGATCCAACAGTCCTTATCAGGTTTCACAGCCTTGCCTCCTTCTTGATTGCAGAACTTGTACCTGGATGCCTTTCATTCTGAAATCAGACGGGTGTGTGATGTTTAGAATGTGATATACATAACACAATCGTCAGCATAACACACCTCATTCCGGCGGTCAAGTTGGTACTGCAACGAGCAGCAATTCCAAATATGACGCAACACAGCGAAAATTCGCCATGAACCTGACAAGGATGAACCGCAGCGCTGTCCCGAGCCTGTCGAGGGGCGTAGTCGAAGTGTGACGCTGATGAACGCAGAAAATCGCAGATCGATCAAAAAAAGATCAGCGACCTTTGCGCCGAAGGTCTGCGTAATCGGCGTTCCTCTGGTTTGTCCGGGTTAGGGTAAGGCGACTTGTCAGCTGTGTTTGCGTAAGACTAACCTGGCTAACCCAATGAATGGGGACATCGTACAGGCTGGACTCCAGCGCCCAGATTGGTCGTATTGAGTATGCCGTGATCTTCAGGATCATTCATACTGCAAGGAACCTGGAGATTCTTCGGCGCACACATCACAGAAAAAAGGCGGCGGAAGAAGGTTCAAAAGCCTTCTCCCACCGCCTGATTCACGTTAGTCTGTTGATGCCAGCGAAGACGCCGGGGCTAGCTGCGACCACGCCCGCGGCCGCCATTGCCGCGGCTGTCCTGGCTACCCTGGTCGTCGTGGTCGCCATGACCACCTTGTTCGTTCTCGCAATCCTGATCGTCGTGGCCGCCGGCGCCTTCGTCCCCATGACCACTCTTGCCGTGTCCTTGACCGCTCTTGCCGCGGCCGCCCATTTGATTGGAACTGGCTATGATCTTGTCAAACCCCGCCTGATCCATGTACTGAGGCTGATAGATTTCGCCAGCCTGTCTTTCCAGGGTGCGGACAAAGGCGCGCAAATGGTTGCCTGAGCCCTTCAGTAGATTGGTATAGACCTCCTGGATGTCAGGATTGTCGGTCTGAGCCAGGTACTCCTCCAGATCGAGGATGTCGATCTCCTCGATAGCGGCGCCCACTTTCAGGGCGTCAGCCAACGACTGGCTACCGGTGTTCACCAACCCGTCATAGAGGGCCTGCAGATCGGGATCGGTGAAGACACCGACATCATTGCCGGCGGCCGGATCTTCGATGCCACTGCTGTCGATGAGACGTAGAACGGCGTCCATGTGGGTCTGCTCGGATCGAGCGATGTTCTGGAAGATGCGTTGTCCCCACTGCTCATAGAGCGTCAGATAGACATCACGGGCCAGTTTCTCCTCTTCCCTCATGAACTGCAGGCCGCCGGCTTCGTCGGAGCTTAGTTCTCCAGATGCTTGCTGTACGACGGCCGGGGTATTGGAGGTGGTTGTGACTGCTGTCACCAAAACGGGGGCGGCAAAAGTATCCATCGTATCGGCTGCGGCCGGTAGACCACAGGCTATCATTGACAGTGCTGTGAAACCCGCCAGTGCGCTAAGTGAAAGAGTTCGAAAGATGCGCATGTTTATTTCTCCTTATGTGAATGGTTTGGTTTGTCAAACTCGTCATATATCCACTATAATCCAAAATTATGGAGAACTTGTGGAGGAACCATGGTACAACAACATTCCCACCCAACCATATCTATTCCGGAATATCCTGTCGCATTTATGGCTCACACTTTTCGGCGTCGCTTGTCTCGGGGGAAGCGGCAACGCAGCAGCGAGCCGTCGGATCATAGCGGGGCTCACGCAAAAACATGATGGCGACGAGCAGGCTTGCCAACGCCAGGATACCCGCGATGGCGAACAAGGTTGGGTAAGACCACCAGGCCGCCAGAAAGCCTACCAGCAACGGTGCGAAGGCCAGCGGCGCCAGAGCGGTGTTCTGCAAAGCTACACAAACCGGCCGGGTGGATTCGTCGGCCATCTCCAGAATGATATTGCTGTACCCGACCTGGACACCGCTCAAGGTCGCGCCCAACAGCAAAAAGACGCCGCCGAACAACCAACTCATATGGCTGGGGGTCAACCAGGCCAGGCCGGCGGCCAGGGCGAAGGTCAGGCCAACGCCAACGATAACCAGGCGGTTGCCGTAGCTATCGGAGAGCCAGGCCCAGAGAATGTTGGATGAGGCTGCACCCACCATCTGCAGGGCCAGGTAGAGGCCAATGACGGAAGCTGCGACGTTAAGGTCGTTGTGAGCATAGACCACGAAGAAGGGAGCCAGTGCCAGGCTGAGGGTCAGCAGCGAACGGTTGAGCAGGAGCATGCGCAGATTATTACTGCCCTTGAACAACTGCCCCGAGGTGCGCAAGAGATCCCTGGGGCTTGTCAACAGGCGTTGGTTTTTGCCTTGCGGCTCTTTGATCAACGCAAAGCCGATCAGGGCCACGGCCAGGACGGCTGCGCTAAGCGCTATGATCAGCGCATAGTTGGTTGCAAAGGGGAAACGTTCGGGCTGGTCGAGTATCCATTTCACCACAAGCCCGGCCAGGATGGCCAGGCCGAACCCGAAGAGCTGTTTCGACCCGGCGAATCGCCCCCGGCGCCGCGCCGGGATGGCCCGCGCGAAGATATCGGCGTAGATGACGGTGCCCATGCCGCCGATCAGGGAGAATAGCCCGAACAGGCCGATTAGGGCAAACAATACCAGGCCAGGCCTGCTCACACCAAACTGGAAAATCAACCAGGCCAGGAGGCCCAGGGCCAGAAAACGGGTAATGATGATGGCCATGAGCCATGGCTTCTTGCGCTGCCGGCCATCGATCAGGTAGGCGGTGCTGAGTTGCGGTATCACCGCACCTATGGCTTGCAGCGAGGCCATCAATCCCACAGCGCTGGCGGCCGGCGTCAGCATGGCTACCAGGCTGGGCAATACCGTGTGGATATTGGAAAAGGCGGCCGAAGCCTGAAAGAAGACACCGTGAATGAGTCCGGCGCCGAAATTGCGATAGTAGTGCTCTGGCAGGACTTCCCCGTTCTGGGCTGAGGGGAGGGTGATTCTCGTCATCGGTGATGCTCCTGGTGCAGGTGCCTGGGATTGTGATGGTTGCTCTCGCCAGGGCGTTCATGCAGCGCACGCTCGATGATTTCTCCATCGACGACGGACGAGATCGAAAAACAGGGGGCGTGTCCGAAATGGGCAGACACGGTGACACCATACCACGGACACAAC